>WJJW01000095.1 GCA_014729455.1 Candidatus Eiseniibacteriota bacterium | reverse complement strand
GGCGGCACCCGCACGCCCGCCTCCGGATCCTCCTCGCGGCCCTGGACCGGTTCCGGCGCTCCTGCGGTCGGTCGTTCCGGCTGCGTGGGCCGGAACATCAGGTCGAACTCGTTCCCCGCCGGCCGACCCGGCACCGGATGCCGCTCCCCGTCCCGGACGACCGGCGGCGGCGCATGCCCGCTCGCCCCCCATCCCCGCTCCCCGCCGGACAGCCCGGGTACGAGCGCTCGCGTCGCCTCCCGCACCGTACGGACGACCTCGGCGAAGACGATCCGCTCGTCGAGAAACCGGATCTCCCGCTTCGTCGGATGGATGTTCACGTCGACGCTCTCGCCCGGTATCTCGAGAATCAGGACGGCGAACGGCTGTTTCGTCGCCGGGATCAGGTCGCCGTACCCCTGGCGGAGCGCGTGGCCCAGGGCAGGGTGGCTGACCCAGCGTCCGTTGACCAGGATCGTCTGTCCCTGGCTCCCCGTTCGTGCGATCTCCGGGATTCCGATCCACCCCTCGATCCGGATCCGCGGGTTCTCCCCGTGGAGCGCCAGGACCTTCTTCCCGAACCCGGCCCCGTGGATCTGTTCGAGGCGCCCGTCCGGATCTGCCGGGGTGAGCGTGAGCTTCTCCTGTCCGTCGACCACCAGGCGGAAGCCGACGTCCGGACGGACCAATCCGTAGGCGGTGAGCATCCGCTGGACCAGGCGGTTCTCCCCCGCCGGCGATCGGAGGAAGCGTTTGCGCACCGGCGAGTTGAAAAAGAGGTCCTCCACCTCGACCGTGGTCCCGCGGGCCCGCCCGGCGGGCCGCAGCCCCTCGACCTCGCCCCCGCGGACGACCAGCTCGGACCCCTCCTCGCCGTCCGGAGAGGTGACGATCCGCAGCCGGGCGACCCGGGCGATCGAAGCCAGCGCCTCGCCGCGGAACCCGAGCGTCCGGACGCGATCGATGTCGTCGGCCTCCACGATCTTGCTCGTCGCGTGCCGCTCGACGGCGAGACCGCACGCGTCCCTGTCCATGCCGGCCCCGTCGTCGGACACCGAGAGGAAGCGGTCGGCGGCGCCCCGGATCTCCAGGCGGATCCGCGTGGCCCCGGCGTCCAGCGCGTTCTCCACCAGCTCCTTGGCGACCGACAGCGGGCGGAGGATCATCTCCCCCGCGGCGATCTTCGCCACGACCGCCGGCTCCAGCCGCCGGACGCGCGCCTTCGGTTCCGATCGTTCCCGTGCGGTCATCCGGACGCACGCTCCAGTCCCAGGAACTCCGGGTCTTCGGTGAGGTGTTCGAGGGCGACCACCATCGCATGGCGGGAGAAGCTCCCGAAGAAGGTCAGCAGGAAGCGCTCGTCGCCCCGTTCGAACTCGACCCGGTCGGGCCGGAGCCCGACGCCGAACAGGGTCTCCCGAGCCCGCCGGGCGGCCGCTTCGGAGCGCAGCGTCAGCCGCAGGGCGATCCGTTCCCTTCCACCCATCATCCGGCGCTCCCAGCGTTCCAGGCCGGCGAGGATCCCGAACCCGATGGCCGCGCATGCGCCGGCGCCCACGAAGTACCCGCTTCCCGCCGCCATCCCGATCGCTGCGACCAGCCAGATCGAGGCGGCGGTCGTCAGGCCCCGGACGGCTCCCCCCGCGCGGAGGATCGCCCCGCCCCCGAGGAAGCCGACCCCGGTCACGACCTGGGCGGCGATCCGTCCCGGATCGGCGTCGCTCTGCGCCTCGAGCGCCACCACCTTGCTGACGAGCACGAAGAGGCAGCAGCCGAGTCCGACCAGGAGATGCGTCCGCAACCCGGCCGGCTTCTGTCCGGTCTCCCGTTCCCATCCGATCGGGAACGAGAGGACCAGAGCCACGCCGAGACGGAGCAGACCGTCAGTCCAGACCATCGTTCCCCCTTTCTCGCACGCAGCGGAGCACGGCTTCTCGAACCTGCTCCACGCCGATCCCCCCGAGGCACGCTCCGTGTCCCTGCCAGCAGAACCGCGCCCCATGGACGGCGCAGGGCCGGCAAGCGAGATCCACCTCGAGCAGGCGGTCGCGCGGTCCCAGCGGCGCGAAGCCGAATTCTCTCACCGTGGATCCGAACAGCGCGACGACCGGGACCGAGAGGCCCACGGCGAGGTGCATCACCCCGGAGTCGTTCGTGACGACGGCCCGGCAGCGGGACAGCAGCGCCTTCAGCGGCCGCAAGGGGGCGCGCACGACGCCCGGCTCCTCGCTCCCGCCGTCATCCGGCGGTTCGAAGCGTAGACCGTTCCACCCTTCGCGCTCCAGCCCCGTCCTCAGTCGAGCGAACCGATCCTCCGGCCATCGCTTCATCCGCCGGGATCCGCCGGTCGCGAGCCCGATGCAGGATCGCCCGGTCCGTTCCCAGGAGAGCGGGAATCCATCCGCCGCTTCCTCGCGGTCGCGGTCGGTGACGGCGATCCGGGGGCGGAGACGGGCGCGGGGCGTACCGCCGAGCCCGGCCGGTTCCGCGTACCGTTCGACGGCGTGCGGGACGCGCGGGCGCGGCGACCGGCGTCCCCAGAAGACGATCCAGCGACGGGCGAAGGAGCGGCTGCGCGTCCGGGCGACCGGGCCGAGGCCGGAGAGCAGCCGCCGCGAGGTCGCGTTCGCCTGCAAGTCGATCACCCGGGAAAACCGCCCCGCGGTCTGCAGCCCGTCGGCCGACAGAACCTCCGGCACCAACCCTTCGAACACCGGGCGGAGCGCCGGCCGGGTCGCCGCCACCACCTCCGCGCCGCCGGCCCGGAGGCGGTCGGCGATTCCGGTCGCCAGGACGACGTCCCCGAGGGAATGGAATCGCGCGATGAGGATCCGGGCCACGCTACCAGCGGTACTTGTCGATGAACTCGGTCTTGAAGTCGAAGAGGTCGCGGAAGTCGTCGATCCGGTCCTCCTCGGTCTTGCTGAGCAGCTCGTGCTCCACCATGAGGAACACGAGGCGGCCGACGTCCTGCGTCGACTCGATCCCCCAGTGGTTCAGGACCAGCTTCGCGGTCGGACCGAACTCCTC
>WJJW01000001.1 GCA_014729455.1 Candidatus Eiseniibacteriota bacterium | reverse complement strand
CACTACTCGGTGGCGAAGGCGGTGAACCTGCTCGGCCTCGGCCGGGAAGGGCTCTTGCGCGTGCCGACCGGTCCGGACGGCCGGCTCGATCCCGCGAGGGTCGAGGAGCGGATCGCCGCCGCCCGCGCCGACGGAGCGGAGCCGTTCTGCCTGATCGGGATCGCCGGAACGACCGTGACCGGGACGATCGAGCCGCTGGGCGCGCTCGGGGAGATCGCGCGGCGGCACGGCCTCTGGTACCACGTCGACGCCGCCTACGGAGGCAGCCTGATCCTCTCCGGGACGCACGCGTCCCGCCTGCACGGGATCGAGGCGGCCGACTCGGTCACGTGGAATCCCCAGAAGTGGCTGTTCGTCCCGAAGGCGTGCGCGTCGATCCTCTATCGCGACCCCGACGTCCTCGAGACGACGATCCGGGAACGGTTCGTCTACGGCCGCGACGACGGCGGCGACGCGGCCGGTCCGAATCTGGGCGAGTACACGATCCAGGGGACGCGGCGCGTGGACGTCCTGAAGCTCTGGCTGACGCTCGAGCATCTCGGGACCGCGCGGCTCGGCCGGCTGATCGATCGCAACCTGGAACGGGCCGCGCTCCTCGCCCGCGGGATCGAGGAGAGCGAGGGGATCGATCTCCTCGCGAATCCCGATCTGAACATCGTCTGCTTCCGAGCCCGCCTCCCGGATGACGGATCCGCCGACGACGGGCGCCTCGATGCGCTGCAGACCACGATCCAGGAAGAGGTCGCGCGCGAGGCCGAGATCTGGCTGTCGCTGCCCCGGTACCGCGGACGGCGGATCCTGCGGGCGGTCGTGCTCCACCCCGACGCGGGCGAGGAGAGGATCGAGGCGCTGCTCGGATCGCTCCGGGCGGCCGTCGCGGCTCCGCGGCGGTAGATTCCTCCCGCCCCCCTCCCCGCGATCGGCCCTCGATTCGACTGGACGCGGCCGCGCATCCCGCTATCATGCTCGCGGGCCGATCTCCGGGACGAGGTGCGATCATGGCCGAACCGTTGACCCCTTCTTCCGAATCCGAACGGATCGAGACGCTCGACCTGCTCCGCGGGGCCGGCGTCCTCGGGATCCTCTTGATGAACATCTACGCCTTCTCGATGCCCGGGGGGGCGTACTTCAGCCCGACCGTCTACGGCGGCACGAGCATCCTCTCCTACGCGGTCTGGATCTTCACCTACCTGTTCGCCGAGACGAAGTTCTACTCCATCTTCTCCTTGCTCTTCGGCGCGGGGATCATCCTGTTCACGCGGCGCCTCGAGGAACGCGAGGTCCGGCCGCGCGGGCCGTACTACCGGCGAATGTTCTCGCTGTTCTTCTTCGGCATCGTCCACGCCGTGTTCCTCTGGTACGGAGACATCCTGCTCACCTACGCCTGGTGCGGATTCTGGCTCTACCTCTTCCGCCGCAACCGGGTCCGCTCATTGGCGATCGCGGGGATCGTGGCGATCGGGATCGCCCTGGCCGGGATGTACGGGTTCGGCTCGCTGCTCCACTACAGCCGCTCCCTGGCCGAAGGAAGACCGACGGTCGAGGTCGTCGCCGACACGACGGCCGTCGCGGACGCGGGCGTCGCGGATACGGCCGCCGTGGAGGAGGAGTCCCTCGCCACCGGCATGGAGGAGCTCAACGAAGGGCTCCGGGAGATGTGGGAGGGGTTCCGCACCGAGTTCGAGCCGACGCGGGAGGAGGTCGAGGAGACGGTCGCGACCTACCGCAGCGACTACGGCACGATCCTCCTCGATCGACTCGAGAATCTGGCGAAGAGCACCGGGGGCGCTCTCTTCTTCTTCCTCTTCGCGATCGGCGGGATCATGCTGCTCGGGATGGCGACCTTCAAGTCGGGGATCCTCACCGGCGACCGCGGCACCGGCTGGTACGGCCGCCTCGCGGTGGTCGGATACGGCTTCGGGATTCCCCTGGGGATCCTCGGCGCGGTGCTGCTGTTCCGGCATGACTTCGACGTGACGTACCGTTTCTCGAACGATGCGGTCCTGCACGGGATCTCGACGGCGGGGATCGTGGCGGGCCACGTCGGGCTGCTCGTCTGGATCCAGAAGCGGGGATCCCTGCCGGGGCTGCGCGCGCGGTTACGGGCGACCGGCCGGATGGCGTTCACGAACTACATCATGCAGACGCTCGTCTGCACGACCCTCTTCTACGGCTACGGATTCGGCTTCTACGGTCGTCTCGACCGCCCCGCCCAGATGCTCGTCGTCGTAATCCTCTGGCTCGCGCAGCTCCTCTGGAGCCCGGCCTGGATGCGCCGGTTCCACTACGGACCGATGGAGTGGCTCTGGCGGACCATGACGTACGGGACTCGCCCGCCGATGCGGCGTCGCGATCCGGATCCGGCCGTCACGCCCTGACCGGGGCGGCGGCGGGCCAGAGGCCCCGGTCAGCACATCCGGTGTCGATCTCGTGTTGCTTCAGAAGCGAGATCGATCCCCCGTCCGGCCGCCCGATTCGATCCGCCCCCGTTCAAGCGATCGGATTGTACGACCGGCGACCCCGCAGCCTCCCGTAGACGGAGAACACCACGGAGGCGGCGAGCAGGTGGAGGAACGAGAGCACGACGCTCAGCAGGAGCATCGAGACCAGGCCGGCCAGCGACCGCGTCAGTCGGGTCACGTGCGCCGTGGCGTTCACCCCGACCAGTAGGAGAACCACGTTCGCCGCGAGGACGATCCCGGTGAGCCAGGCCAGTCCGCTCCAGACTCCGGTCAGATCGCTCGGGCTGGGCGCGAGGTGCGTGGCGATGCAGCCGGCGAGATAGAGGAAGACCCAGAACCGCCAGTCGACCAGGTTCTGCGGAGACAGCAGACCGAGAAGGGCGTTTCCGCCGGCGGACACGACGACGATCCCCTTGGCGAGGATGTTCCCGCCCGGCGCGAGGCTGCTCATGCTTCCGTGGATCGCGCCGAAGATCGACTGTCCGTTCGGCACGAGCAGATGGAGCAGCCCGTAGAGCGCGAGGCTGCCGCTGATCAACGGCCCGGCCCCGATGAACAGGTTTCCGACGTTCTGGTAGATGCTGGACTGGTTCCAAGCGTGCGTCACGTAGCCGAGGACTCCGCTCCGACGATCCGGCTGAAACGGCTGGAACGCCAGGATCCGGTGCCGGAACAGCAGACAGAAGACGGCGTGTCCGGCCTCATGAACGGGGGTCCCCAGCCAGGCGGTGAAGAGGATCCCGCGCCACCCGACCGTCCGGGCGTAGAGCCCGGTGGTCTGCCGCTCGAGCAGGAAGAGGATCGTCCCGAAGACGAAAAAGATCCCGAGGACTCCCCCGAGCTGGAGGAGCGTGCTCGTGAACACGAGCTTCACGTAGTCGCCGAAACCCGCCTGAATCATGGATCGTGCAGCCCGGCGCCCGGGCGGGCGCGTGGATCAGCACCCCGCCCGACGCCGCCTGGATCCTAGGGAGGGCAGCCCCCCCTCGCAAGGTGGGAGATTCGCTTCGCGCGACTGTTCGTCGAGCAGTCGACAGGCGCGGAGTGGATGCAACGGAAACCGGCGAACCTCGTCGCGATGAACCTCCGGATCAAGGAAGCAGGGTGATCCGCCGGGTGCGCACGATCCCGTCCCGCGTCTCCAGACGCACCAGGTAGATCCCCGCCGGAAGCCGGCGTCCCGCCCGATCGGTTCCGTCCCAGATCGTCTCCCGCCGTCCAGCCTGTAAGATCCCTTCGGCCAACGTCGCGACGTGGCGACCGGCCGGATCGAAGACCTCGACGGAAGCGACCCCTTGGTTGGGGAGCGAGAACGACACGACAGACGCGGAACGGATCGGGTT
>WJJW01000094.1 GCA_014729455.1 Candidatus Eiseniibacteriota bacterium | reverse complement strand
TTCCAGGGCGCGCACCGTCGCATCGGCCAGATCGGAGACGTGGAGGATGCTGAACCGCGCCCGACGCCCGCGCGGGAGCAGCAGCCACCCCCGCTCGATCAGGCGGAAGAACCGGAGGATCGCCTCGTCGCGCGGTCCGTAGATCGCCGGCGGGCGGAAGATGACGATCCGCGCCCGTCCCTCGATCGCCGCGAGACGCCGCTCCCCCTCGAGCTTGCTCTCCCCGTACGGGCTGACCGGTCGCGGCGGGTCGTCCTCCACGACGTAGGGATGCAGCCCGCGGCTCCGGTCCCGCGCCGGCCCCCCCGCGGCCAAGCTGCTGCAGTAGAGGAACAGGCCCGTCCCGTTCGCCGGAGCCTGGGCGGCGAACGCCTCCGCGAGGCAGGAGGTCGCCACGGCGTTGTCGGCGAAGAACTGATCCCGCCGCCCGCGGATCCGACCGCCGAAGTGGAGGACCGCCGCGGTCCCCTCGACCGCCTTTTGGACGCGGGCGGGATCGCGCAGGTCCGCCTCGACGGGCTCGATCGCCTTTCCCTCGAGCCACCGCAGGTTGCTTCTCGCTCGGACCGTGACCCGGACGGTCCGCCCCGCCTCGAGCAGGCGATCGACGACGTGGCTGCCGACGAAGCCGGTCGCCCCGGTGACCAGGATCGGCGCGCCGGCCACTACCGGATCACCCGAGCGGCTTCTCGTAGAAGCGGTACGTCTTGTAGACGCGGGAGCCCAGTCGCTCCAGAGGTCTCCGCATCGCCCGCTTGTCTTCGAGGATCCAGGAGAACTCCCCCTCGCGGATCCCGTGCCGCGCTCCGTTCTCGATCAACCGGTCGTACAGCAGCACGTCCAGCCCCTGACCGCGGTGCTCCTCGAGGATCCCGAGGACCGGGACCCGCGCGGCGGAGATCCTCCGGGCGTGCCAGAGGATCTTCAGCAGGCCGAACGGAAGCAGCCGGCCGTTCGCGTGCCGGACGGCGCGGTTCATGTCCGGCAGGCCCATCGCGAAACCGACCGTCTCGTCCCCCTTCTCGACGAAGAGGATCAGGTCCGGGTCGACCGCGGGCTTGAGCTCCTTCGCCATGTGGACGATCTCGGCGTCCGTCATCGGGACGAAGCCCCAGTTGCGTTCCCAGGCGCGGTTGTAGACGCGGGTGAAGCGGGCGATCTCCTGCTGGAACTGCTTCATGTCGAGCGGGCGGAGGGTCGCGCGCTGCTTGCGGGCGATCGACTGGGCGAGCCGCTTCATCGCTTCCGGGTAGTCCTCCTGCCGCCAGAAGTAGGCGAGCAGATCCTTCGCCTTCGCCAGGCCGTTCCGCTCGAGAAGCGTCGCGTAGTACGGCGGGTTGTGCGGCATGAGGATCATCGGCGGCGTGTCGAAGCCGTCGACGAGCAGGGCGCACTCCTCGTTCGTCGAGAAGCTGGCCGGGCCACGGATCCGGTCCATCCCGCGCTCGGCGGTCCAGGCGGACGCCCGATCGAGGAGCGCCCCGGCGACCAGCGGGTCGTCGACCGATTCGAAGAAGCCGAAGAATCCGGTCTTCTCGTCGTGGAACTCGTTGTGCCGGTGGTTGACGATCGCCGCGATCCGTCCGACGATCTCCCCCTCCCGCCGCGCCAGGAACAGGGCGACGTCGGCATGCTCGTGGAACGGATGCTTGCCCGGGGTGAGCATCTGCTTCGTCGTCCCGATCAGCGGGGGGACCCAGTTCGGATCGTCCCGGTAGATCGCCCAGGGAAAGACGACGAACCGGTGGAGGTCGCGCGCGCCGGCGACCGGATCCACGGAGATCTGCGGGATCGGCATGGGGAAGCAGGATACGAGCTGCCACGGGCGGCGGCAACGGGAAACACGGAGGGGGAGATGAGCGAGGAGTTCCGTTCGCGGGGGGCACGGGCGCTGGTCCGCCTGCACGAGATCGAGATGCGCAAGCTCTGGGAGGTCTGGCGGGAGGCGCGCCGCCGAGGGATCGCGTTGCCGGCGACCGACGACACCGACTACGCCGATCTGGACACGTTGATGCGGCATCCGCTCCGGGCCGCCCGGGGGTACCTGACCTGGTTCTGCGAGAAGACGGAACGGCCCGATCCCGGGATCCCGCCGGCGCCGGAAGCGGCGGAGATCGACGCGCGCGGGGAGGAGTATCTGGAGACGGTGCTCGCCGCCTGGCGCCGCGTGCTCGCCGGCACGTCCGACGCGGAGATGGACTCGCGCACGCCGCATCTCTCGCGCTGGAAGGCGCCGTACATCCTGGAATCGATGCTCGAGCACGCCGTCGTGCATCCGATGCGGCACCGGATCCAGCTCGAGGAGCTGATGGAGCCCGGGAAGGCCTGATCGCGCGCGGACTCCGGTCGTGGAATCCAGTCCTGCGGACCGGTCCCGTCCTGTGGTAGACTCGGCCGGTTAGCCAACCAGGACGATTCCGTAAGGGAGACCATGGAAACGATCGATCTACGCGAGAGGATCGCGGAGCTGACCTCCGCCCCGTTTCAGGAAGGAGATCCCGAGCCGTTTGCGGATCTCGACCGACTCCTCGACACCGCCGAGGAGTCGCGCCAGCTCCAGGGCCTCGCCGAGATCTCCGGCGAGGCTCTGTCGCAACAGCCGCTCGACCCGGCGCGCTACTACCTGCACAGCTTCGGCCTCGTCCGGCTCGGCAAGCCCGACGCGGCGGTCAAGCCGCTGATTGCGCTCTGCGGCAAGCTGGAGCAGGGGAAGCAGTGGGATCTGCTCGGCAAGCTGCTGCCGAGGGTCCTCGAGGAGGCGCCGTCGGTCGACGCCGCCCGCAGCCTCGCGAAGGTCGGGGAGACGATCGGCGTCGAGAAGATCGACGCCGAGACCCTCACCCGTGCCTACGACCAGTACCCCGACGAGGAGCGGCTCGCCTACCTGATGGGCGACCTCGCCGCGGCGCAGGATCGCCAGGAGGAAGCGCTCGGCTACTGGGCGGAAAGCCTCGACGGGTTCGTGAACCTCAAGCGCTGGGAGCGTCTCGAGGAGGCGATCCTCAAGGTGGCCGACTCGGAAAAGGCCGAGCACCAGCGCCACGTCCTGAACGTCATCCACCGGCTCGCCGAGCAGGGGCAGTGGGGACGGTTCGCCTCGTTCCTCGATCTCTCCCTGCCGGGGCTGCGGAAGGCGGATCTGATGCCGGACCTGTGGAAGATCATCCTCCACTTCGCGCCGAAGATGCCGAAGGAGGCCGATCCCCGCAAATGGATCCGCACGCTCGCGCCCGAAGCGTACCCGGCGGCCGAGGGGATCCTCGATCTGCTCAGCCGCTCGGGCGTGCTCGATCCGCAGATCCGGATCGAGGCGTCGATCAAGCAGCTCGAGACCCTGCTCGAGTTCGCACCCGGGTTCCACGTGCTGCACGCCTCGTGGGGCGTCGGGAAGGTCCGCCTGAACGACGGCGACACGATCGTGGTCGACTTCCCGGAAACGAAGAACCATCGGATGAAGCTGACCCTGGCGCGGCGGGCGCTGACCGTGCTGCCGCCCGACGATCTGCGCGTGCTGCAGACCGAGGATCCGGCGCAGTTGAAGCGGTTCGTCCGCAGCGAGCCGGGCGAGGTGATCGTACGGAGCCTGCGGATGCTGCGCGGCGAGGCGACGACCCAGGAGCTGCGCCGCAGCCTGACCGGGCAGCGGATGGTTTCCGCCTCCGGCTGGTCCGCGTGGTGGAAGGAAGCCCGGGCGGCGATCGAGTCGGACGACCGGGTCGACCTGTCGCAGAGCTTCCGCCAGGTCTACCGGCTTCGCGGGGACACGGCCGACGAGGACACGCTCCTCCCGTTGCCGGTGATCGAGCCGCGCCGCGGGATCCGTCCGAATCTGAATCTCATCCGCCGCTTCCTCGACCAGCACCCGGACGAGACCGCGCGGGCCGCGCGCACCTACACGCCGATCATCGAGCGCTGGGCGCGCGACGAGAAGACGTCCGCGGAAGACCGCCTGGCCGTTCACCTGCAGCTCTTCCGGTGGCGCAGGGAGGTCCGCGAGGACTTCCTCGAGGCGTTGCACGCCTGCCTGGACGCCCGGGTCGAGATGTCCGCCTTCGGGGATCCGGAGGACCAGAAGCTCCTGGCTCGCGTGGCGACGGAGCTGCCGGAACGGTGGAAGGAGGGAGCGCTGTTCGTCCTCTCCTCCCGCTCCGCGGAAGTCCGCGAGGTCGCCCTCGCGCGGCTGCGTCAGAATCCGGAGGAGGCGCGCTCGGCGATCAACGAGCTCTTGAACGATCCGGCGCCTCGGGCGCTCGCCGCGCTGTCGGTGATCGCGATCGCTCTGGAGGATCCCCCCGAGCCGTTCGCCGACGATCCGTGGATGGCCGCCCTGGGAGCGGTCCTGCTCGTCGATGCGACGACGAAGGAGCCGATCCGCAAGCAGGCGCTCGGATGGCTGAGCCGGTCGGGTCGGTTGGTGGGGCGGCTGCGCTCCGTGCCGATCGCCGAGGATCGCCGGGACCGGTGGGTGACCGTCCTGCGCCGCTGGCGGTCGTCCGAACGGTTCTTGCAGCCGGTGCTCGACTTCCTCGCCGACGCCGGATGGGACGCGGTCGTCGACGAGGTCCGCAGCGCCCACGCGGCGCGCACCGACCGGGCGCTCGGGGTCGGCGCCGATGGCGCGTCCGCCGACTACCAGCGCGGCCACCTGATGACGCGCGCCACCTACCAGAAGCTCCTCCATGAGCGAAACCAGCTCGTCTGGGAGCTGAAGAACACGATCCCCGAAGCGATCCGCAAGGCCCGCGAGCTGGGGGACCTGCGCGAGAACGCCGAGTACGACGCCGCCAAGCACAAGCAGGCCGACTACGCGCACCGTGCGGGCGAGCTGAGTCGCCGACTCTCGGAGGCGCGCAAGATCGAGGATCTCACTCCGCCGCCCGGCGAGGCGGCTCCGGGGACGCAGGTCGTCGTGACCGACGCGACGACGAACGAGGAGAAGGTCTTCTGGATCCTCGGCGAGGGGGACGACTGGCACGGACCGGACGTCGTCTCGTACGCCACCCCGCTCGGACGGAAGTTCCTCGGCAAGCGGATCGGCGATCGCGTGCGGATCGTCGGCGCCGACGTGGTCCACGACTACGTGATCCGCGGGGTGGAGCGCCGGCTGCCGGTCGCGCCCGAGGATGCCGACGAGATCGAGGTGACCGAGGAGGACCTCCGCCGGATCGCCGAGATCGAG
>WJJW01000093.1 GCA_014729455.1 Candidatus Eiseniibacteriota bacterium | reverse complement strand
GTTGCCCTATGCACACCTACCACCGCGACGGCACGATGCGCTTCGACGAGAACAGTGGCGGCGCGGTCAACTACGAGCCGAACTCCTTCGACGGCCCGGTCGAGGATCCGCGCTTCAAGGAGCCGCCGCTGAAGATCTCCGGGGACGCCGACCGATACGACCACCGCGAAGGGAACGACGACTTCACGCAGGCGGGCGATCTCTACCGGCTCCTTCCCGACGAGGAGAAGAAGCGGCTGCACGAGGCGATCGCCGGCGCGATGCGGGGCGTTCCTCGCGAGATCATCGAGCGCCAGCTCGGGCACTTCGCGAAGGCCGATCCCGCCTACGCGGAAGGGATCCGGGCGGCGCTGGAGTAGAACGAGCGCGCGGCGGGGCGCCGGGCGCGCCCTACAGCAGGGACCGGTACAGCTCGATCGTCTTCGCGGCGATCGCCGGCCAGCCGAAGTGGGCCTCCGCCCGCGCCCGTCCCGCCTCGCCGAACCGCCGCTGCAGGCCGGGATCCGTCGCGACCCGGTCGATCGCGGCGGCGAGGTCGGCCGCGAACCGGACCGGGTCCCGCGGCTCGAACGTCCCCTCCCGCAGGTCGGGATCGACCAGGACCCCGGTCTCCCTCGGAACGACGACCTCCTTGATTCCGCCGACCGCGGTCGCCACGACGGCGGTCCCGCACGCCATCGCCTCGAGGTTGATGATCCCGAACGGCTCGTACACCGACGGACAGCAGAAGACCGCCGCCCGGGTGTAGAGCTGGATCACCTGATCGCGGGGGAGCATCTCCTCGATCCAGATCACGCCATCCCGCGCCCGCCGGACCGTCTCGACCTTCTCGCGCATCTCGTGCGCGATCTCCGGCGTGTCCGGCGCCCCGGCGCAGAGGACGACCTGCAGCGACGGATCGAGCGAGGGGATCGCATCGAGGAGATGGAGGATCCCCTTCTGCCGCGCGATCCGCCCGACGAAGAGCACGAACGGGCGGTCGGGATCGATCCCGTGGCGGGTGAGCGCGTCGATCGCCTCCACGGGCCGGTAGATCTCCAGATCGATCCCGTTGTGGATCACGTGGACGCGGTCCGGGTCGACCTCGAAGAGGCGCAGCACGTCGGCCTTCGTCTCCTCCGAGACGGCGATCACCGCGTCGACCTGCTCGATCGCGGTCTTCTCGATCCACCGGCTGAGGTGGTAGGCGTTGCCGAGCTGCTCGACCTTCCAGGGGCGGAGCGGCTCGAGCGAGTGGATCGTCAGGACCGACGGCACGTCCCAGAGCTTGCCGGCCAGCAGGGCGGCGAAGTCGGCATACCAGGTGTGGCAGTGGACGATCTCGCCGTCGAACCGCTCCTTCGCCATGACGAGGCTGCGCGCGACGGCGTCGACCGCTCCGACGAAACGCGGATCGGTCCCCCGCTTCGTCTCCTCCCATTGCGGGAACCCCCGGACCGTCAGGCTCCCCCCCTCGATCCGCTGATCTCCGAAGCAGCGGACCTCGACGGCGACGTGGTCCGACAGGGCCCGCGCGAGATGCTCCACGTGCACGCCGGCCCCTCCGTAGACGTGGGGCGGGTACTCCTTGCAGAAGATTCCGACTTTCTGGAGTTCTTTCATGATCTCCGAGAATCTACCCGCTCTCCGGCCTCGGGGCCAGGGGTTCCGGAGCGTTGAGATCGCCACCGGTGGAGGGGTATCCTGGAAACCGGGCATCACGAAGGGAGGGGATCGATGGTTGGGGGCCGCGGCGCCCGGATCGTCCGGGTCGTCCTCGCCACGAGCTTCGTCATCATGACCATTTCCGGCTCATCTTCCGCGAAGATCCGCCAGCCGATCCTGGCCGGCGCGTGGTATCCCCGCGACGCGGCCGACTTGCGCGGAGACATCGAGCGGTACCTCGCCGCCGGCGGCAAGCCCGATCCCAAGGTCCGCGCGGTGATCGTTCCCCACGCCGGATACCAGTTCTCGGGACCGACCGCGGGGCGCGGGTTCGCGACCGTGCGCGGGCGCACCTTCGACCGGGTCATCCTGCTGGGTCCGAGCCACACGCTCGGCCTCTCCGGGGTCGCGCTCCCGGACGAGGACGCCTGGCGGACACCGCTCGGGGACCAGCCGGTCGACCGGGCGGCGATCGGAACGCTCCTGGAGCGCAAGGGGTTCGCGGTTTTGCCGCGCGCCCACGCGCAGGAGCACTGCCTCGAGATCGAGCTGCCGTTCCTCCAGGTCGCCCTCGAGCCCGGCTTCCGGATCCTGCCGATGGTCGTGGGGCAGCTCGACGACGACCTGCGCGCCGAGGTCGCCGCGGGCGTGCGCGCGCTCCTCGACGCCACGACGCTCGTGGTCGTCTCCTCCGATTTCACGCATTTCGGTCCGAACTACGGCTACGTCCCGTTCCGCGACTCGATCCCCGACAAGATCCGGGAGCTGGACGAAGGGGCGATCCGCGCGATCCATCGCCTCGATCCGGAGGAGTTCCTCGACTACGTCGACGACACCGGAGCGACCATCTGCGGCATGCAGCCGATCGGGGTCCTCCTGACGCTCTTCGCGGAGTCGGGGGGAAAGGTCGAGACGCTCGGCTACGCCCGTTCCGGGGACCTGCTCGACGACTTCTCGAATTCGGTGAGCTACGCGGCGGTCGTCCTGAAGCCGCGGATCGCCTGGACCGCCGCGCCGCCGACGCCGGCGGAGCAGGAGGAGTCCGAGAAGGAACAAGCCGCGCCGCCTCCCGAACCGACTCCGCGCAAGAC
>WJJW01000092.1 GCA_014729455.1 Candidatus Eiseniibacteriota bacterium | reverse complement strand
GGATCACGACGTCCCGCCGGTGCTCGACCAGCCGGCGCGCCTTCTCGATCACCATCTCGGCGACCTGCACGTGGCGCTCCGCCGGCTCGTCGAAGGTGGAGCTGACCACCTCGGCCTGCACCGACCGCTCCATGTCGGTGACCTCCTCGGGCCGTTCGTCGATCAGCAGCACGATCAGGAGGACCTCGGGATGGTTCTCGGTGATCGAGTTGGCGATCTTCTGGAGGATCATCGTCTTCCCCGCCTTCGGCGGCGAGACGATCAACCCGCGCTGCCCCTTCCCGACCGGCGCCAGCAGATCGATGATCCGGGTCGAGATGTCCCGGTTCTTCATCTGCAGGTTGAGCTTCTCCTCCGGATAGAGCGGGGTCAGGTTGTCGAAGAGCGTCTTCTGCTTCGCCGCGTCGGTCCCCTCGAAGTTGACCGCCTCGACCCGCAGGAGCGCGAAGTAGCGCTCGCCGTCCTTCGGCGGACGGACCTGCCCCGAGACCGTGTCCCCGGTCCGTAGATCGAAGCGCTTGATCTGCGACGGGGAGACATAGATGTCATCGGCGCTCGGAAGGTAGTTGTAATCGACGGATCGGAGAAACCCGTACCCTTCCGGGAGGATCTCCAGGACTCCCTCCGCGAAGATCAGCCCGCTCTTGTTCGTCTGCGCCTCGAGGATCCGGAACATCAGATCCTGCTTGCGCATGCCGCTCGTCCCCTGGATCCCCAGATCCTGCGCGACCTTCACCAGCGAGGAGATGGTCTTGCGCTTCATCTGGGCGATGTCCATGAAGTCCTTTGCCTTGCGGGGCCGACGCACGGTCGCGCCGGCAATCGCCGGATCGGAGGACGCGCGGATCTCTTCCGTCTCTTCTTTCTGCTTTTCTGGCACGAAAACAGGACCTCAACGGCTCGAACGGCCGTACCGATACCCCAAGGCTGTGTGTGTGTGCATTCCTCAGGGACGGGTTGGAAGTTTCTTCACGAGATCTGGGGTGGATCGTGACCGGGAGGTCGGATCGGCATGATCCGCCGCCCCAACGCAGGACAGTAGGGACCGGCGGACGGGCCTGTCAATGAAAATCGGCCCCGCCCGATCCTCCCCGAGTTTCTCATCTTCTCACTCGACCGGCGGTTGCGGGCGCCGCTGCAGGCTCGCGCGCGCCCGCTCCACCGCGTGCCGCCGGCTCGCCTCCAGACCTTTCCGGCTTTCCTTCTTTCCGCTCGCCACCTCCTCCGCCCATTCGCCGGCGAACCGGCCGTCACGGATCTCCTCGAGGATCTCTCCGAGCGCCGCGCGCGCGGATGGTCCGATCACCCGCGGCCCGCGGGTCAGATCCCCGAAGAGAGCCAGGCTGCTGATCCGCTCCCGCATCCCCGCGATCCCGTGATCCCGGATCATCGAAGCGGTCAACGCCGCCTGGTGGACGCACTCCAGGTAGGCGATCTCCGGATCGTATCCCCGCTCGACCAGAGTCTCCCAGGCCGCCAGGACCAGCGCAGAGAGACCGCCGCAGAGAACCGCCTGCTCCCCGAAGAGGTCGATCTCCGCCTCCGCGGCGACGGTCGTCTCGATCAAGCCCTCCGGGGCGCATCCCGCGGCCGTCGCGTACGCCCGCGCCTTTTCCAGCGCGCGTCCGCTCCGGTCGCGGTGCACGCCGATCAGGGCTCCGATCCTTCCCGCCCCCGCGGGCGTGCGCAGCGCGGTCCCCGGTCCCGACGGGGCCACGAGCACGACGTCCCAGCTCGGATGGAGATCGGGGTCCTCGAAGCGCAGGGAGAAGCCGTGCGCGAGGACGAGGGTCCGGACCGACGCACCGCCCGCCAGTTGGGCCAGGATCGTGCCGTGGGTCTCATCCGGCGTGAGCAGCGCCACCAGGGCGCACCGGTCCGCGAGCTCCGGGGTCGGAAGGAACGCGAAGCCGTCCCGCGCCGCCGCCTCGGCCGAGGGTCCGCCGGGACGGCCGCCCGCGTAGACCTCCAACCCCGCGTCCCGCAGGTTGCCCGCCTGCGCCCTGCCCTGGTTGCCGTATCCCAGGATTCCGATCGGGGTTTCGAGCTGCTGCATCCGTCCTGCTCCGTCTCCTCCCGCCGCGAAAACCGGCGCGCCCGGCGGGATCGAATCCACCGGGCGCGTCGAAGGGGATGAGGGTCCGTCGCCGTTCGGGGAATCCCGAAGCGACGCCCGTCACTCCAGATCGCCGCCGCTTCCCTCCTCCGGCTGCTGCGGCTGGAATTCGGTCTGGTACATCTCCTCGCCGTTGTGGAAGGCGTAGGCGCGCCCGCGTGTCCAGTAGAACCAGGTGACGTACCGGCCGCCGGTCGCGTCGGTGAACGAGCGGATCTCCTCCGGAGCCCCCTCCTCGCGGTACTTCCTCTCGATGTCGGACTGGACGCCGTACTCCTGACGCAGCTCCTGGACGTCCTCCAGGACCTCTCCGGAACGCAGAGCCTGGGAGAAGACGAGCCCGGCGACCCGCTTGTCCTTGTCCCCGAGACAGTCGAGGATCCGTCCCTGCAGTCCGTGGTAGCGCCCCTGCCGCGGATTCATGTCGAGAAGGCGCTGCGACTGCTCGAGCCCCTTCTCGCACTGCTCCAACTCCAGCCGCAGGGAAGCGGCGTTGTACAGCGCCTCCTCGTCCCGCGGATTGATCTGCAGGGTCTTGTCGAAATACTCCACCGCGTCCTGCATGTGCTCCGTCGCGTGCTCCTCGTCGGCGTTCGCGAGCTGGAAGTGGACCACCCCGAGCGAGAAGAGCAGATCGGTGTCCCGCGGCTGCAGCTCCTCGGCGGCACTGTAGAAGCGGATCGCGTCGCGCAGCCCCTCCGGGTCGATCGTGCCGTCTTCGAGCTGCTGGCTGGCGGCGTCGTTGCCGAGCCGGCGGTACTGATTGAAGAGCTGCTGCGCGGCCGTCGAGTCCCCCGGCTCCGCCAGGGTCTGTGCCTCCTTCAGCACGGCGAGACCGGAGTCCGGCTCCCCGAGGCTGAAGTAGACGGCACCCATGTTCCGGGGGGTCGCTTCCTTGTCCGGCTCGTAGACGCGGGCGCGCTTGAACCGGTCGAGGGCGGCGCGGTAGTTCTGCATCGCCGCGTCGAGACTGTCCCGGTTCGCCGACTCCTGGGCCGCCTGCGCGTAGGAGAGCCCCTCGTTGTGGCGAAGGCTCCAGTAGTGCTCCAGCGCGTTGTGCGCCTGCTCCTGGATGTCCGGCTGGCGCTCCGCGGAGAGGTCGATCGCCCGATCGATGTGGCGCCGGGCCCGGGTCGTGCTGTCGAGCTCCGCGAATGCACGGCCGAGCACGAGATGCGCCTCGGCGTTGTTCGGCTCCTGCGACACGGCCTCCATGGCCGCCTCGCGCGCCCGATCGTACCGGCCCTGGTCGAAATGCAGGATTGCGCCGCTCAGGCTGGGATTCTTGCACCCCCCGGAACCGATCGCGAGCAGCGCGACACCGATGAACAGACAGGACAATGCGCGTTTCATTTCACTCCCCCTCAAGCCCTGGACCACACGCCCCACCGGGTCAGAATCTAGGATCCCCCCCGGAGGGTGTCAAGAAGCCCCGCCGGCCCGTCCGGCCGCTACAGAGTCCGGATCGGATCGATGTCGACCTGCAGCCGCACGCCCCGGGTCCCCGGAGGCGGGCGCAGCTCCCGCGCGAAGCGCGCCAGCCGATGGACCCGGTCGCTCCGGGCTCCCTTCAACGTCAAATGCCAGCGGTAGCTGCCCTTCAAACGGGTCAGGAACATCGGAGCCGGCCCGAGCAGCTCGACGCCGGAGCGGGAGGCGCGCGGAGCCAGCGCGGCGGCGGTCGCCTCCGCGCGGTTGCGGACGTTCCCCTCCACGCGTCCGTCGAACAGCAGGTGCGCCATCCGCGTGAACGGCGGATACGCCAGGGGGCGCCGCGTCTCGATCTCGGCGGCGGCGAACCGCTCGAAGTCCCCCCGCGCGGCCGCCTGGATCACGTAGTGATCCGGCGTCATCGTCTGCACGATCACCTCGCCCGGCGACTCGCCGCGCCCCGCCCGCCCCGCGACCTGGGTCAAGACCTGGAACGCCCGCTCCGCCGCGCGAAACTCCGGCAGTCCCATCTCCCGATCCGCCTGGAGGACCCCGACCAGCGTCACCCGCGGGAAGTCGAACCCCTTCGCGACCATCTGGGTGCCGATCAGGAGGTCGACCTCCCCCCGGTCGATCGCGGCGAGGTGGGCGGCGTGACTGCCGCGGCGTCGGGTCGAATCGGTGTCGAGCCGCAGGATCCGCGCCCGGGGGAACAGCGCGGCGAGCTGCTCCTCCAGCTTCTGGGTCCCGGCTCCGCCGTAGAAGAGGCGACCCGGCTCGCAGGCGGGGCAGCGCTCCGGCTTCGTCCGGATCCGCCCGCAGTGGTGGCAGCGCAGGTCGTCGGTGGCGCGATGGAAGGTCATCACGACGTCGCACCGGCCGCAGCGGATCATCTCGCCGCACGCGGAGCATTGCACGACCGTCGAGTGCCCCCTCCGGTTCAGGAAGAGGATCGACAGCTCCCCCGCCTCGAGCCGGCGCCGGATCCGGGTGACGAGCGCTGCGGAGAACAGGGAGACCGGCGCGCCGGAAGGACGCAGGCCGGGGTCGGCGCGCAGATCGACCACCTCGATCCGCGCGGGAGGCCGCCCCGCGTACCGCTCGGCGAGGCGATGCCCCCGGAACTTTCCCGACCGGACGTTCCACCACGCCTCGAGGCTCGGCGTCGCGGATCCGAGCAGGATCGGGATCCCCTCGATCCGCGCGCGCACGACCGCCACGTCCCGCCCGTGATAGCGCGGCGCGTCCTCCTGCTTGTAGGCCGGCTCCTGTTCCTCGTCGACGACGAGAAGACCGGGACGTTCGAGCGGGACGAAGACGGCGGATCGGGCCCCGACGACGATCCGGATCGCGCCCGCCCGCGCCCTCTCCCAGGTCGCCCGCCGTTCCCGGACGCCGGTCTGCGAGTGGTAGAGACCGGCCAGGGCGCCGTACCGCCGGCGGACCCGCTCGAGGATGTGGGTCGCCAGGCCGATCTCCGGCTCGAGGATCAGCACCGACCCGCCCGCCCCGATCACCCGGTCGGCGAGGGCGAGATAGACCTCCGTCTTCCCCGACCCGGGAACCCCTTGGAGGTGGTGGACGACGAAGCGCGGCGGATCCAGATCCGCCCCGACCGCCGCCACGACCGCCTCCTGCTCCGGAGTGAGGGAGGGGGCGGGATCGAGCGGTCCCTGTTGCACCGGCGCCTCGACGTCTCTTCCTCTCCCCTCGAACGGGATCCGCGGCAGGGCCCCCTCCAGGACCTCCCCCAGCGGCGCGAGGTAGTAGTCGGCCACCCAGCGGCACAGCTCCAGGAGCGGAGGGGTGAGCAGCGGCGTCTCCGGGTCGGGTGCGCCGAGAGCCCGCAGACGTTCCGGAGGGGGATCGTCGTGTACGCGGACCACGTAGCCGTGGGTCCGCCGCCTTCCGAGCGGGACCGGCACCCGCTGCCCCGGCACGATCCGTCCCCGCAGCTCCTCCGGGATTCGGTAGGTGAACGGGTCGGGCGCCGCGACCGGGATCGCGACGTCGGCAAGCGCCGGCGGAGACGCTGCGCCGGGGGAGCCGCTCACTCGAAGAGCCCCCGCTGACCCGACCAGACCTCCTCCCACCGCTTCCCGAGGCAGGCGAGGACCGACTCGGCGACCGGGCGGATCTGCTTCTCGATGTAGTGATCGTAGTCGAGCGGGTGGGTCGTCTCGCCCGCCGGCTCCGGACCGGCCGTCGTGATGACGTAGGCGATCAATCTGCCGTCCCGCTCGGACATCTGGCGTGCCGCCTTGACGTGCGGCGGCGTGGTCGCCGTGTACTCCTCCGGCTCCTTGCGCAGCGCCTTTGTGTAGACGAGCCGCTCGTCGTACCGGCCGCCGCGCAGATCCTCGACGAAGGTCCGGATCGTCTCGTCGACCGGCTCGTCGTGGAACACCTTCCAGAGCAGCTCGTGCTGGAACTTCTTCGCCAGCTCGGTCCAGTCGCGCCGCTTCGATTCCAGACCGGTGAAGAGGATCTCCTCACGCCCGTCGGTCCGGACCAGGCCGGCGTAGCGCTTCTTGCTCCCCTCGCGCGAGTGGCGCAGCCCCGGCAGGAAGAACCGCTCGAAGAGCCGCTCGAACTGCAGCAGCAGCCGGCTCTCGACGTGGTACTCCCGCTCGAAGTGTTCCCGCAGCGCCTCGTTGGCGCGCTCGACGAGACCCTCGGCGAGCACGCGCGCCTCATCGGGAGATTCGACTCCGCTTTCGACGAACAGCGAGTCCGTGTCGCCGTAGAGGACCTCGTATCCCTCCGCCTCGAACCAGCGCTTCGTCCAGTGCAGCACCGTCTGCCCGAACCGGGTGATCGCGTTCGCGGTCGGCGGCGAGTGGAACCGGCAGCGCGGCGTCCCGAGCACCCCGTAGAACGAATTCATCAGGATCTTGTAGGCGGTCGACCCGATTCCGTCGCCCCTCCGCTTCGCGTCTTCCCTCTCGGGGAAGAACCGCTCGAGCAGATCGGGGAGGATCCCCCCCTCCCGACGGAAATGGGCTCCGTTCGGGGCGCGGATCAGATCCTCCCCCGGCCGCGGATCGGGCACGAACGAGAGCGGATCCAGGTGGAAGGTCAGGATCAGGCTCGGGTAGAGGCTGCGGTAGTCGAACACGAGGATGTTCCGGTAGATCCCCGGTCGGGTCGGCAAGACGGCGCCCCCGGTGGTCGGCTCCGTCTCGACCTCCGCCTCGACGCTCGGCGCGACGATTCCCCGCTTGCGCAGCTCGTGCAGGTAGAGGAAGTCGAACGAGGCGATCGACGCTCCGACCCGGTCGAGCGGCATTCCGGTCAGGAGACTCCGCCGGATCGCCAGCGGGATCAACCGGAGCCTCTCGATCACGTCGAACGCGAGCCGGGCGTCGGTCAGGTTGTACGCGACGAACCGCTCGACGTCGTTGCGATAGACCTCCTCGATCCAGGCCCCCTTGCCGGTCGAGGCCTGGATCTTTCCCTCCCCCAGAACCGTCCGGGCGGCGGTCTCGAGCCGGTAGTCCTCCAGCCGGACGAACGCCCCGCGGAGCAGCGCCACGCCGTCCAGCACCACCCTCCCCGGGATCGAGGCGCGCGAGGATCCCCAGAAGGTCCGGTCGATCCGGATCGTGCAGCGCATCTCCGCCCGTCCCAGGTGGAAGTCGACCAGATGCTCCTGGCAGCGCGCCTCGAGGACCGAGAGGTCGAAATCGATGACGTTCCACCCGACCAGAACGTCCGGGTCGATCTCGCGCAGCCGCCTCAGGAACGCGCGCAGCAGCGCCGGCTCGTCTTCGTGAGCGTGGGCGCGCTCCGGGATCGGGCCGTCCCGCGCCGGGACGTAGTGGACCTCGGCGACGTCGGGTCCGTACAGCCCGATCGAGAACACCCGCGACGCCCGCGCGTCGGTCTCGATGTCCAGCGACAGGATCCGGAGGTCCGGCTCCCAATCGGCCGGCGCGAGATCGGCGTCCTGGTAGACACGATCCACGAGCCGGCCCGGCCGGGATTCCCCCTCGATCGCCAGCGCCCCCCGGATCCCGCGGTCGATCAGGAAGCGGGTCGCGAACGGGACGTCGGCCTCGTAGCAGACGATCCCCGCTTCACGGAAGCGGTCGCGGACCGGCGGGGTGTCCGGCGGCTTCGGGACGCTCACCCGGGCCGCCGGCTCCCCCTGCATGGTGCGGTAGCCGGGACGGTCGAACGAGGTCCGGGGATCGCCGAGCGCGCCGGCCCGTTCGAGGTCCGCCTCCCGGATGAAGAAGTGCGGCTTCGTCCGGCGGTCGCGGGCGACGAAGCTCTCGCCGGTCTCGAGCTTGCCGAACAGGTGGACGACCGGGCGCCCGGACTCGATCCGGTACGTCGGGTGCAGAAGGAACCCGCGGGTCATGGGGGGATTGTACGAGAGCGGCGCGGCGAAAGCGAAGCGGACGCCCCCTCCCTCCGAGGAGGGAGGGGGCGGGGCGGGGGGGGGAG
>WJJW01000091.1 GCA_014729455.1 Candidatus Eiseniibacteriota bacterium | reverse complement strand
GGCCAGCTTCACCCGCGCGACCTCCTCGGCGAGGTCGAGACGCCGGCGCAGGGCGTCCAGCAGCGCCGTGTCGCATTCCTCGATCTCCCGCCGGAGCGGTTCGAGACCCTCGCGACCCGGCTCGTCAGTCTCTGCCATCCCCCATTCTATCGGCCGGCGCGCCGCCGCCGCCAGCATCCGGACAGTTCGAACCGCTCGACCTCTTCCCTCATCTCTCGTAGAATCCAGGGCGCCGGCCGCCCCGGGAGGACCGGAAGGCGCCGGGCACGAAGGGGGAAAGCCGATGGACGACCGCCGCGAATCGAAGGATCGACCCGCCCTCGAGCAGGCCCTCCGCGAGCACCACGAGCTGATCGAGATCGAGAACCGTCTCGGGGGGCTCTTCATTGACAACACCTGCCCCGCCTTCCAGACCTGGATCCGGGACGTTCGGGAAGGGTTCGGCGCGCTCCGGTCCCGCCTCGGGCCGCACTTCGAGCTGGAGGAGAAGGGGGGGCTGCACCAGGAGATCCTGGAGGCGCTGCCGAACCAGGCGCCGCGTCTGGAGCGGCTGATCCAGGAGCATGCGTCCCTGCTCGCGCAGCTCGACGCGATCCGCGATCTCTCGCTCCGGACGGAAAGGCCGCCGGAGGACCAGGAGCTCCGCAGGAAGGCGAGCGACTTCTTCGCCGCCCTCGACCGGCATGAGCGGGCCGAGAGAGAGCTCTTCCTCCACGCCATCGAAGGAGACGGCGGGGCGCCGGACTGATCCGGCGGGACCGCATGGAAAGGACCGACCCGATGACGACGAAGAGGATCTCCGCGGCCCTGCTCCTCGCGTGGGCGCTGCTCCTGCATCCCGCCGCTCCGCTCGATGCGGCGGACGACGACCGCGCCCAGCCGCGCGCTCACGGCGTCCCGGTTCCGGTCCCCGTCGAGAAGGTCTCGGTCGACGACGGGGACACGGTGGAGATCGCCTGGGAGGAGGAGAACGAGACGGTCCGGATCCTGGGGATCGACACACCGGAGATCCGCCATCCGGAGCACGACATCCCGTTCGATCAGCCGTTCGGCCCGGAAGCCACCGCGTTCGCGAAAGGGGTCCTCTCGATGGCGGAGGAGATCACGCTGCTCCGCGCGTCGATGCGGGACCCGTACGGCCGGACCCTCGGATACCTGTTCGTCAACGACCGCAACTACTCGGTCCTCGTCCTCGAGGCGGGCCTCGCCGTCGAGACGGTCTCCTACTACGGAGACAACGGTCTGCCCGAGCCGGCCGCGGACTGCCTGGCGGCCGCCGAAGCGGCCGGTCCGGTCCCGTTCGAGCCGCCGCACCTGTTCCGCAAGCGGATGCGGGAGGTCTCGGGCTGGATGGAGTCCACCGGAAGCGGGTCGACCGGGAACTGATCGCCCTTCTCCCGCCGAGAAAGCGGGGCTCGCGCTCCTTCACGTCGATCGAGCCGTCACGGGGATTGCCTCGACGTCGAACGACGACGTACCATCGGCCGACTCATGTGGTGGGACGACGACGTATCTCCGGAGGACGAGCAGTCCATCCGGCATCTTCCGTTCCGGGAGATGGTCGGAAGGGTCGTTCCCCTGTTTCGGCCGCATCTCCGGCTGCTCGTTCCGGGCTTCCTCCTCCTGCTGGTCACCGTCGGGGCCGAGCTGGCCGGACCGATCGTGCTCCGCCGGATCATCGACCAGAGCATCCCGGAGGGCTCGGCCCGCGGCATCGTGCGCCACGCCCTCCTCTACGCCGGACTCTTCGTCGTCGGGACCACCGCGGGTTACTTCCAGGTCGTGCTGCTCACCAAGATGGGGTTGCGGATCGTCCGGAGGCTGAAGCAATCCCTCTTCGATCATCTCCTCGGACTCTCGCTCGCCTACTTCGACCGCAACCCTCCGGGACGCCTCCTCGCCCGCGTCGAGTCGGACACGGAACGGCTGCAGGCGCTGTTCTCCGAGGTCGCGCTCGCCGTCCTGCGGACGATGATCCTCGTGCTCGGCACGCTGGTCGTGATGCTCCTCGCGAGCTGGCAGGTGACCGTGGCGTTGCTCTGCCTCGCGCTTCCGATCATCGTCGGGACCATCTTCTACTTCCGGTGGATGCGCGGGCTCTTCCGACGGGTGCGCGCCTACTACGCGCGGATCTCCACGTTCGTCTCCGAGTACGTCCAGGGGGTGCCGATCCTGCAGGTCTTCGGGTACGAGAGGAGGGCGGCCGCACGCCTCGCCCGGCTCAACGACGACAAGCTGCATCTGGAACGGAACACGACCGCGCTGGAGTACGGGTTCTGGGGGCTGCTGACGACGGTCGAGGTCTTCGCGGTGATGCTGATCCTCACCATCGGATCGGGTCGTCTCTTCGACGCGACCATCACGGTGGGGACGGTGGTCCTCTTCGTCGACTACACCCGGCGGATCTTCTGGCCGCTGGCGATGTTTTCCGAGCAGGTCAGCTTCATCCAGCGCGCGTTCGCCTCGGCGGACCGGGTCTTCGCGATCCTCGACACCCCGTCGCGAACCCCGGACGCCCCCGACGCGCGTGAGACGGTCGATCCCGACTGGCGGGAGCTCGCCTTCGAGGACGTCTCGTTCGTCTACGACGGGGGCACACGCGCCCTCGACCGCGTCTCCTTCCGGATCCGGCGGGGCGAGAAGGTCGCGCTCGTCGGCCTGTCCGGCGGCGGCAAGACGACGATCACGAGCCTCCTGCTCCGCTATTACGAGCCGACCGAGGGTCGGATCGCCCTGGACGGCGACGACATCCGCTCGTTCCGGCAGAGAGCGTGGCGGGAGAAGCTCGGCTTGGTCCTGCAGGAGATCCATCTCTTCCCGGGAACGGTTCGGGACAACCTGCGGGCCCTCGTCGACGACGTCCCGCAGGAGGCGCTGGAGCGGGCCGTGCGGATCGTCGGCGCCGAGGAGGTGATCGCGCGCCTCCCCGACGGCTACGACCAGGAGCTCACCGAAGGGGGGACCAATCTCTCGATGGGCGAGCGGCAGCTCCTGAGCTTCGCCCGGGCGATCGTGCGGGATCCCGATCTCCTGGTTCTGGACGAGGCGACCTCGGCGGTCGATCCGGCGACCGAGCGGCGCCTGCAGGACGCCGTCGATCGGCTGCTGGCGGGGCGCACCTCGCTGGTGATCGCCCACCGGCTGGCCACGATCGTATCGGCAGACCGGATCCTCGTCGTGCACAAGGGGCGCCTCGTCGAGGAAGGAACGCACCGGGACCTGTACGAGAGAGGCGGGATCTACCGGGACCTCTTCGACCTGCAGTTCAAGAGCGGAGCGGTCGCGTGAGCACGGGGATCCGGATGACGACCCGCCAGCACCTCGCCTGGCTGGCCGCCTACTGGAAGCCGCACCGGCGCTTCCTCGTCTTCCTGCTCGCCTTCACGCTGGTCTCCAGTGCGGTGGCGATCGCCTACCCGCTCGTCCTGGGACGGGTGGTCGACGACGTCCTGCGCGCGTTCCGCGAGACGGAAGGACGGTCGGTTTCGCTGGACGGACCGCTCCTGATCCTCGGCCTGATCGCCCTCGGCCGATTCGTGGCCGGCTTCTACCCCGCGTTCCGCGCCTGGATGAACCTGAACCTCGAGAAGGGGATCCGGGAGAGGGTCTTCGACTCGCTCCTGGAAAAGGACTTCACGTTCTTCGGGCGCTTCCGGACCGGAGACCTCGTGACCCGTCTGACCGACGACATCACGGAGTATCCGCGGATCTCCTGGTTCGGCTGCTCGGGGATCTTCCGCTTCGTCGATTCGTTCTCCAAGTTCGTCTTCTGCGTGGCGGCGATGTTCCTGCTCGACGCGCGCCTGGCGCTTCTCTCGATGCTCCCGGTGCCGATCATGCTCTACGTCTTCTACCTCGCGCGCAAGGAGCTGGGGAGCACGTACGAGCGGCAGCAGCAGGCGGTCTCCCGCACCAACAACCTCGTCGAATCGGCGTTCTCCGGCGTCCGGATCGTCAAGGCGTTCGGGTCGGACACCGGGCAGAGGCGGCGCCTCTCGGAGATCCTCTCCGAGCGGGTCGGGATCCAGCTCAAGCTGGCCAAGCTCGTCGTGCTCGTCCACGAGATGGACAACGTCGCCAGCCGGATCGGCCAGGCGATCGTCCTCTCGGTCGGCGGCCTCGCGGTGATCCAGGGGGATCTGACCGTCGGCACGCTGATCTCTTTCTACTTCTACCTCGACCTGCTGATCTACCCGATGATGGATCTTCCGAACCTCTTCGTGACCGGACGCCAGGCGTTCGTCTCGATCGACCGCGAGGAAGAGGTCCTGCGCCATCCGGTGGTCGTGCACCGCAACCACAGCAGCCCGGACGGACGGGAAGGACGGATCGCGGAGATCGCGCTCGAGGACGTCGGGTTCCGGTACCGTCCCGAGCTGCCGCCCGCCTTGCGGGGGATCACCTTCCGCGCGCGGCGCGGGGAGCGGATCGCGCTGGTCGGCCCGGTGGCGAGCGGCAAGTCCACGCTGCTCCGGCTGCTGGCGGGGCTCCTGCCGACGCAGGAAGGGACCTACCGGATCGACGGCCGGCCGTTCGACGAGTGGTCGTGGGAGGATCTGCGCGGGCGGATCGGTTACGTCCCTCAGGAGTCGCTGCTCTTTTCCGAGACGATCGAGGAGAACGTCTCCTTCGGGCGTCCGTCCCCGGCCGACTGGACCCGGCACTGCCTGGAGGTGGCGCAGATGGGAACCGATCTCGCCGGGATGGAGCACGGGCTCGCCACCCCCCTCGGCCAGCGCGGGACGCTCGTCTCGGGCGGACAGAAGCAGAGGATCGCGATCGCTCGCGCGCTGGCCGGCCGCCCCGAGATCCTCCTGCTCGACGACTGCACCGCGTCGCTCGATGCGCACAACGAAGACCGGTTCTGGGCCGGGCTGACCGGGTCGTTCCCGGAGGCGACCGTCTTCGTCGTCTCCCACCGTCTCGCCACGATCCGCCGCGCCGATACGATCCTCGTTCTCGACGAAGGGCGTCTCGTCGACGCCGGCACGCACGAGGATCTGGCGGGACGTTCTCCGGTCTACCAGACGTTCCTCTACTCCGAGCAGAAGCGATCGGAGCTGGCGGCGGGATGAGGAAAGGCGGCCGGAGATCGCGCTCCGGCCGCCCGGGTCCCTGAGAGGATCGCGCCTCGGTCTACCGGCCGTGGCGTGGAAGCAGATCCCGCAACGCCTCCCAGACCTCGAGCTGTTCCGGGGTCAGCAGCGCGGCGATCTCGTCGGCCAGCGCGATCTCGATCTCCCGGATCTCCTCGAACGCCTCGTGCGGTTCGATCTCCCCGGCCTTGACCGACTCGAGGATCTCGATCCGGGCAGGGATCGTCGCGAGCACCGCCTCACTCAGCCGGACGGTCTGCTCATCGGTCAGATCGAGGACCTTGGCGAGGAAGTCGGCCCGCCGGTCGAGCTGCTCTTCCATTCGGTCGATCCGGATGTCGATCCGATCCGCGATCCGCTCCAGGCGGATCTCCTCCCACCGGGCCCATTGCTCCTCGGTGAGAACGGCCCGGATCTCTTCCCGCATCTCCTCCCGCAGGGCGTGCATCCGATCCCGGGCCTCCTCCCGGTCGAGATCGCCGGCGCGGACCTCTTCGCGGATCGCACGGAAGTCGTCGCGATGGCTCATGACGATCTCCCGGATCTGTTCCCGCTGTTCGGCGGTGAGATCCAGCTCGTCGGCGAGCCGCTCGGCGAACCGACCCATCATCGGTCCGGGACCGCCGCGGCCGTGGTGTCCGCGCCCCCAGCCGAAGCCGGTCGCCGCGGCTTCCCTCTTCTCGGCCAGCAGACCGGCGAGCGAGGCGAACTGCGGCGCGCTCAGGATCTCCGCCGACTCCTCGAGGAACCCCATCATCGGCCCGGGGCCCGCGTTCGGGCCGTGTCCGCCGCCACGGGGACCCCGGCCGTGCCGGCCGCCGCCCCAGCGTCCCTCTCGCCGTCCTTCGCCGCGGTCCGCGCGGCGCTCCTCGATCTGCGCCTTCGCCTTGTTCAGGGCGACCTGCATCGGTTCCCTCTGCTCCTGTTCGAGACCGACCGCCGCGTCGATCTCGGCGAGGGTCAGAGCGGCGAGCGGTCCCTGGAAACCGGCGCCGAAGCCGTCGCCGTCCGACGACGGCGCGGCGATCGCGTCGACCGAGCCTCCGGTCGTCCCGTCCTGGTCGCAGCCCGTGGCGGCCAGGCCCAGCACCAGGGCGAGCGCGGCGACGAGGGGAAGCGACCGGAGCCGGCGGGATCTCCCGTGTCC
>WJJW01000090.1 GCA_014729455.1 Candidatus Eiseniibacteriota bacterium | reverse complement strand
ATGACCGAGTCGGACGGACACGGAACCGCCAGCGGATCGCCGAAGACGAAGTACTCCAGACCCGTGTCGAGGCTGTCGCCGACGACGTGGACGATGTCCGAATCCCAGTTCGCGTTGTCGCCCGCGCCGAAATAGAAATCCTGCAGCGAGCAGATCGGCCCGACCCAGAACGGAACGCCGAAGAGCAGCGCATCGTTGCCCTGCTGCTCGCGGTACTGGACGTTCCCGGTCCAGTCGGTCGCGGCGACGAGGATATAGACCTGGTCGTCGAGAACGAGATCGACGTCGTCGGTCGTCCGGGTAATCGCCCCGTCGACCGCCGGCTGGGTCTCGTCCGGCTGGACGAGGATCCCGACCATGTGCTCGCCGTCGATGATCGTCTGGGACAGATTCCCGATCGGCATCGCGCGGGCCAGATTGGCGTTCATCCAGTCGTTGTCGATGTCATTGGGCAGGGTCTTGGTGATGTAGACCACGTACTGATCCGAGTCGTCCGCGTTCGATTCCGACCAGGCGAAGAAGAGGGAGTCGAGATCGGTCGGACCGGACGCGTCCCAGCTGTCGCGCTGGGAAAGGGCGGTCAGCAGCACGTCGGCCGGCCGCGACTCGTCGGTCAGCGGCAGCGCGTGGATGGTCGAGATGTCGGCGCCGGTCACGTCCCCGGCGATCGGCGATCCATCGTCGACCGCGGTCACCTGCACACCGGGGCGCAGGCGCAGGTTCGGATCGACGATCCCGGAGAAGTTCGTGAAGGTGACCTTCCCGAGGCCGCCGACGTTGGCGTCGACCTGGATCTCGACGTTCTCGCCGTAGTACCACCCCGAGCCCCCGTTGATCGGGGTGGGGAAGGTAAAGTCGGTCGTGTCGACGTCGGCCGGGTTCGCGATCGGCTCGCTCAACCAGACGATGAACTCGTCGTTGGCGACCTCCGACTCGAGCGTCCCGACCGTCTGGCCGTCGTCGTACGAGGCCCGGATGATCCCGGGGCCTACATGGACGTCGACCGTCACGTCGGTGGTCCCGAAGGCGGCTCCCTGGAAGTCCTCGATCGGGTTCGCCCCCAGATGGGTCAAGTCGTCACCCGAAATCGGCGGATCGAGGGGGTTCATCCCGCTGATCTCCACGACGTTCGTCGTGAATCCGGGGAACGCCAGACCGGGCAGCCCCGCTCCGGACGTCCACGTCCCGTTCTCGTCGAAGTTCGCGCCGGCGCCGAAGGCGGTCCCGCCGAAGCTGGCCGGATCGACCGGCTGGTCGAAGACGGCCCAGAGGACGTCGTCCTCGACGTCTCCGTTGCCGAAGTTGTTGTAGTAAGCGGCGACGAGGATCGGCCCCTCGTTGCCCATCACCAACCGCAGGTCGCGGTCGGTCTGGATGTTGTTCGGCGAGCCGGCCGCGTACCGGACCGACCCGAGCTCGATGTGGAGCTTCGAGATCCCCGGCTTGAGGTCGAGGAAGTCGATCGCCGAACCGGCGTCCTGATCGATCGTCCAGGTGTCGGTGTCGTCATCGCCGAGATCGAGATCGGCCCCGTTGAACTCGGGCGTCTCTCCGAAGGCGGCGTCGGCATCCGAGACGACCGACGCGGCGGCGTTCCAGGTGATCGTCACCCGCTGCGTCGTGAGATCGCCGTCGTCCTCGAACCCGGTCACCGTGATGTCGATCGGGATCGGCCCGCGGCCGATCTCGACCCAACTCACGTCGTCGCTGAAGCTGCCGTCGTCGGCGCTCTCCAGGACGGCGAGGTCCTTGATCCGGATCCGCTCGGTGCCGTCGTCGGTGAAGTCGCCGACGCCGCTGACGTCGAGCGTCAGGACGTGGTCGCCGTCATCGTCGCCGAGCACGGCGCTGGCCAGATCGAAGGTGTCGGACGTGAAGTCGCCGAGCGCAGTCGATGCGTCCGTCACCCCTTCGTTGAAGACCAACCAGACCAGCTCGTTCTCCGGCTCGTAGGTGGCGCCGATCAGGTACGGCCCACCCGCGTTCGGGAACGAGGGGTAGTTGATGACGATGTTGTTCGCCGGTGCGACGTTCAACACGTCGGCCTGTGCACTGTAGTAGGCGACGCCGCACGTCACCAGTGCCAGGACCGACAAGAACACGAGGGCTCTCGATCCTCTCCCACTCATTCCCGTTTCCTCCTTCGTTTGAGGACGTGCATTCCGAACAGAGTCCCCTCTTCTTTGACTACCGTTCGTGATCGCTCGCCACACAGACCGCCAGGCTTCCACCAGCACCCTCCTTGCCTGAGAACCCATTCGCTTCCGCGAGTGTCTCGCCTACGCGAATGAAGGCACTCCCGAGATGGGAGCACCCTCGTTCACGCCTCGTTCCACCGGTGCTGGTGGAGAGGCGGTACCAGAAAACAACCGAGACGTATTCCACCCACCGGCTCCCGACAAAGAACGTCGGGAGGCCGATGTGAATACGCCCCTCGCAATCGAGTCCCTATCGGAGGTCAGCAAAAACCGAAGTCCTCCGCTCCTTGTCTCGCCCCTCGCCAGAAGCCATAACCACCAGAACTTTCTGGCACTTAGTCGCACAAATCGTTCGGGAATATTGCACACGCCCAAAACCCTGTCAACCAAAAATGCGACAGAGGCATGGGCCGTTTCGCGATCCATCGCTCCCTCATCCGGCAGGCACGGTCCGCACGGTCGTTCCGCACTCCCCGACTCCTGTCTCCTGGAGAGGAAATCTGCCGGGTACGAGCAACCCCGAGTCGCTCAAAAAGCAGTCGTCAACGTAATGAGGGCACGCCGACTGTGTCAATAGGAACTTGTCCCCCCACAGGGATCTGACCGCTTCTAGAGATCGGACCGATCACGGGAGACTTGAGGAAAAATCCCAAGAGGATTAGGAGGACCGATCCGGAAGAAGAAGGAGAGAGAGGGGTGTGAGCCGCCTGGGACTCGAACCCAGCACATTCTGCTTAAAAGGCAGATGCTCTACCCGATGAGCTAGCGGCTCGGTGCGAGCCTACAGATCCTTCTCCCGTCGCGCAATCGGTAGCTATTCGCCCGTCATGACGAGATTGATCCGCGGGACCGGGGCATCCGGACGATCTCCTCGCGCCCCGATCCGACGGAGACGAGGCGGACCGGAACTCCGGTCCAGGTTTCGATCCGGGCGACGTACCGGCGCACTGCGGGCGGAAGGTCGGCCGGGCGGCGCGCCCCGGCGAGATCTCCGCGCCATCCCGGGAGCCGGACATACTCCGGCCGGCACCGTTCCCAGAGCCCGGGATCGGTCGGAGGGAGGGTGAGCCGTCGCCGGCCGATCCGGTAGGCGACGGCGACCCGGATCTCCGGGAGCCCGCCCAGAACGTCCAGCTTGGTCAGGACCAGCTCGTCGATCCCGTTGAGCCGGACCGCCTGGCGGAGCATCGGCAGGTCCAGCCAGCCGCACCGGCGCGGCCGACCGGTCGTGGCCCCGAACTCGCCGGCGTGCCGCCGGAAGCGATCCCCGAACCGGCCGCCGAACTGGGTCGGAAACGGGCCGTTCCCCACCCGCGTCGTGTACGCCTTGGCCACTCCCACGACGCGGCCGATCTGGCGCGGGGAGAGGCCGAGACCGGTCGCCGCCCCTCCGGCGGTCGTCGCCGCGGCGGTGACGAACGGGTAGGTCCCGTGGTCGATGTCGAGGAAGGTCCCCTGGCTCCCCTCGCAGAGGACGCGCTCCCCCCGGGCGAGGGCGCGGTGGAGCCGATCGGTCGTGTCGCCGATCGACCCCGCGAGATGGCGTCCGATCTCCGCGTATCGCCGGCTCCAGCGCCGGGCGATCTCCGCGCGCGGACGAGGCAGGCGGGCGCCCGCTCCGCGGAGGGTTCCCTCGACCCGCTCGAGCTCCTCGCGCAGGCGGCGCCGGAGTCGATCGGGATCGAGCAGATCCTCGACCCGGATCCCGCAACGGCCCATCTTGTCCTGGTAGACCGGACCGATCCCGCGCTTCGTCGTGCCGACCCGGACGTCCTGCCGCTGCGCCTCTTCGATCCACCGGTGGTACGGGAGCAGCAGGTGAGCGGCGCCCGAGAGGTGGAGACGGCCGGCGACCCGGATCCCCCGCGATTCGAGGGTCCGGATCTCCTCGACGAGGTGGTCGAGATCGACCACGACCCCGTTGCCGATCACGCAGCGGACCGAGGGGCGGAGGATCCCCGAGGGGATCAGGTGGAGGATGAACGTTTCGCCGTCGACCTTGACGGTGTGGCCGGCGTTCGGACCGCCGGAGAAGCGGGCGACCCAGTCGGTCCGCTCGCCGAGGAGATCGACGATCTTCCCCTTCCCCTCGTCCCCCCATTGACACCCGATCAGAACCGTCGCTGGCATCCCGCCTCCATCTTGCTCCCCCGACACGACCGCCGCCGATCATGCCGATCGCGGCGCGGTCTGGCAAGGATCGGGTTGCGGATCGCTCTCGGGCCCGGGGCGGAGGATGCCGCTCCCCGGTTCGCTGGAGGCTGGTCTCAGGCGCCGTTCGGGCGCTTTTCAGGCTTCTTTCTTCTTGGGGCGTTCACGCAGGGTGACGACGGGCGGCTGCCCGTTCGTGATCACATCGTCGGTGACCAGGACGGACTCGACGTCCCGCTTGCTCGGGATGTCGTACATGATGTTCAGCATGGCGTCCTCGATCACCGCGCGCAGCCCGCGCGCGCCGGTGGTGCGCTTCTGGGCGATCCGGACGACCGCGGCGAGCGCTTCCGGCGTGAACTCGAGCCGGACCCCCTCCATCTCGAAGAACTTCTGGTACTGCTTGACGATCGCGTTCTTCGGCTCGGTGAGGATCGAGAGGAGCGCTTCCTCGCTCAGCTCCCCGAGTGTCGTGCAGATCGGCATGCGCCCGATCAGCTCGGGGATCAGGCCGAACTTCAACAGATCCTCCGGCTCGATCTTCGCGTAGAGATCAGAGAGCGTGTGCTGGGCCTTCGAGTGGCTCTCGGCCTCGAAGCCGATCTGCTTCACGCCGATCCGCTCGGCGACGATCTTGTCGATCCCCTCGAAGGCGCCTCCGCAGATGAACAGGATGTCCTTCGAGTTGACCTCGATGTACTTCTGCTGGGGATGCTTCCGCCCGCCCTGCGGGGGGACGTTGGCGACGGTCCCCTCGATGATCTTCAGAAGCGCCTGCTGGACCCCTTCGCCCGACACGTCGCGGGTGATCGAGGGGTTGTCCCCCTTGCGGGAGATCTTGTCGATCTCGTCGACGTAGACGATTCCGTGCTCGGCGGCGACGAGGTTGAAGTCGGCCGCCTGGAGGAGCCGGACCAGGATGTTTTCCACGTCTTCGCCGACGTACCCGGCCTCGGTCAGGGAGGTGGCGTCGATCATCGCGAACGGAACCTTCAACAGCTTCGACATCGTGCGGGCGAGCAGGGTCTTGCCGCATCCGGTCGGCCCGACCAGGAGAATGTTCCCCTTTTCGAGCTCCACGTCGTCGAGCGAGGCCGGCTGGTTGACCCGTTTGTAATGGTTGTACACCGCGACGGAGAGGACCTTCTTGGCGCGCTCCTGGCCGATCACGTACTCGTCCAGGACCCGCTTGATCTCGCTCGGCTTCGGCAGGCTCTCGGTCGTGACCGGGACGTTCTGCTCGATCTCCCCTTCGAGGATGTCATTGCACAGCCGCACGCATTCGCTGCAGATGTAGACATTCGGGCCGCTCACGAGACGGGCGACCTCGTCCTGCCCCCTCCCGCAGAAGGAGCACCGGATCGGGTGCGGCGAGCTGATGCGTTTCTTCATGTCGGCTCCTGTTCCCTCAGCGCTTCTTCACTCTACTTCACTTCTTCTTGACGATGACCGCATCGACGATCCCGTACTCCTTCGCCTCCTCGGAGGACATGAAGAAGTTCCGGTCCGTGTCGCGCCGGATCTTCTCGATCGGCTGCCCCGTATGGAGCGTCAGGATCTCGTTGATCTTCTCCCGGAGCTTCAGGATCTCCTTCGTATAGATCTGCATCTCCACCGCCTGCCCGCGACTGGCGCCCATCGGCTGATGGATCATGATCCGCGAATGCGGCAGCGCGGAGCGCTTCCCGTTCGCGCCCGCGGCGAGGAGGAGCGCGCCCATGCTCGAGGCCTGCCCCATGCAGATCGTCGCCACGTCGGGCCGGATGAACTGCATCGTGTCGTAGATCGCCAGCCCGGCGGAGACGACGCCTCCCGGCGAGTGGATGTAGAGGTGGATGTCGCGGTCCGGATCCTCCGCCTCGAGGAACAGGAGCTGGGCGATGACGAGGTTCGCCACCACGTCGTCGATCACCGAGCCGACGAAGATGATCCGGTCCCGAAGGAGCCGGGAGAAGATATCGTAGGCCCTCTCTCCCCGGCTCGACTGCTCCACCACGATCGGTACGAGTGACATCCTTGCTCCTTACCCTCCCTAGGGGAGGATGATCCGACCCTTCTGCTCCCGCTCCCCGGATCCTTCCGGAGGAGCCTGCTCCGTGGCGGGACGCGGCCTGCGGGTCCGCGTCACCTCCGCGCTCGCAACCAGGAAGTCGATCACCTTCCGCTCGTGGAGCGTCTCCCGGACGCGGCCGACCTCCCCTTCCGACTCCATCTTCTTGCGGAGGATGCCGACCTCGACTCCGGCCTCCTCCGCCATCGACTCGAGCTCGGCCTCCAATTCCTCATCGGTCACTTCGATCGACTCCTGTCGCGCGACGTTGTCGATGAGGAGATCGCGCCGGTGCATCCGCTCCAGCACGGGCCGGTACCGCTGCTCGAGATCCTCCGCGCTCAGCGGGGACCCCTCCTGCCGCGCCCGATCGGCGATCTTCGCAAGCGAGTACTGCATCAGCCCTTCGGGGACCGGGAACCGGTTCATCTCGAGCAGCCGGTCGATCAGCTTCTCCTCCAATCGCTGCTTGCTTCGGACAAGCTCTTCTGATTCCAGCCGGAGGCGCAGCTTCGCCCGCAACCCCTCGAGATCCAGATTCGGATCGATGCCTCGGGCGAATTCATCGTCCGGTTCCGGGAGCTTCTTCTCATCGATCTCCTTCGCGATCATCCGGAACCGCCGGGTCTTGCCGGCGAGGTTCGCGTCACCGAACCCCTCCGGGTAGCGGACCTCGAGCTTCCGCTCCTGCCCCGCCTCGATCCCCAGCGACGCCTCCTGGAATTCCGGAAGCAGGTTGGGGGATCCCGCCTCCATGCGGACCTCCTCCCGCTTCCCCTTGGGAAGGCGCTTGCCGTGGACGTCGATCGGCTCCAGGAGGGCCTGCACGACGTCTCCCTCCCTGGCGGGACGCTCCACCGGCACGAGGGCGGCGTGGTTCCGGCGCAGGCTCTCCACCGCCTCGTCGACCATCTGCTCGTCGATCTCGATCGACTCCTGCTCGATCTTCAACCCCTCGTAGCCCTCGATCCGGGGCCGCGGCCAGACCTCGAAGTCGACGAGAAACGAGAGCGGCTCCCCCGATCGGAACCGGATCGAGTGGAAGCGCGGCGGGCCGATGCTCTGCATCTCCTGCTCCTTCAACGCCTCCTCGAACGCATCCGGGATCAGCTCGTTCAGGAGATCCGATTCGAGGTCGCCCTGGAAGCGGACCTTGATCACCTCGGTGGGCGCCTTTCCCCGGCGAAACCCCGGGAGCGCCGCCTTCTTCCGGTACGACCGGACGATCCCTTCCATCGCGCGCTCGACCCGTTCGGTCGGGATGGTGACCGCCATCTGGCGCTTCCAGTCCCCCTTGTCCGTCACCTGGACCTGCAATGCCGCCTCCTCCGGTTCTGCCGTTCTCCGGGCTTCCTTCCTCGCCTCGCTCTTCCTCGACCACGATCTGCGAGAGGGGGGACTCGAACCCCCACGAGGTTCCCCTCACCGGATCCTAAGTCCGACGCGTCTACCGGTTCCGCCACTCTCGCGCTCCGACCGGTCCGTACGGCCAGGATAGCACCTTCAGCGCCCGCGGAACTCCGGCTTGCGCTTCTCGAGGAACGCCGTGGTCCCCTCGCGCCAGTCGTCGGTCGAAGCAGCCAGCCCGAACGCATCCGCCTCGATCGCCAGACCGGCCGGAAGGGGAACGTCGACCCCCCGGCGCGTCGCAGCGAGCAAGAGCCGGACCGCGAGCGGGCCGCGCGCGGCGATCCTCTTCGCCGTCTCCTCGCACGTGGAGAGGAGGGCCTCCGGCTCGACGACCCGATCGAGCAATCCGATCCGGAGAGCCTCGGTCGCATCGACCGGATCCCCGGTCAGCAGGATCGACAGCGCCGCCCCCCGGCCGACCAGCCGGGGAAGACGCTGCGTCCCCCCCCACCCCGGGATCACGCCGAGGTTGACCTCCGGCTGCCCCAGGCGCGCCTTCGTGCTCCCGAAGCGCAGATGGCAGGCGAGGGCGACCTCGCAGCCGCCGCCGAGGGCGAAGCCGTTGACGGCCGCGATCACCGGCTTGTTCATCCCGGCGATCGCGTCGCACACCCCCTGTCCCGCTTCCGCGAACTCCTTCGCCTCGAGCGGCGGCAGACCGGCCAGCTCCTTGATGTCGGCTCCGGCGATGAACGCCTTCTCCCCCGCCCCGGTCAGCACGACGGCCCGGACCGCCTCGTTCGCGTCGAGCGAGGCGAAGGCCTCCCGCAACTCGGCGAGGGTCTCCCGGTTCAGGGCGTTCAAGACCGCCGGCCGGTTGACCGTCAGGCGAGCGAGCGGTTCTTCGATCTGCAGGATCAGGTTCGGCTCGGACATCGGCATCCCCTCCTCTCCCGGCTCCGCGGCGGTTCGCCGCGGCCCGCATCGGACGCAACGGGATCGAACATAGCAGGGGAAGCGACAGACGCCGAGAGGAGATCCCCGGTCGGCCGGCAGATAGTAGCACCGCTAATCCGCAACAGCAGGCGTTCCCTCTTTCGTAATGACATGTTTTTACGATAATAGGAAAACAACGGGATGGCGGTTCGAGGAACGGCGACGGAATGGGAGGCGATCCGAAGGTGACCGACGGGAAGGCGAGGATCGGGCGGAGGGAGTTCTTGCGGATCGCCTCCGCCGCCGCCGGTGGAGCGGCGGTCGGGGGCGGGCTGATGAGCGACTGGTACGGGCTCGACGCCCCTCGGCCGATCGATCCGGGGACCGACGGCGATCGGATCGTCCCGACCTTCTGCGAGCTCTGCTTCTGGAAGTGCGGCGTGCTCGCCCACGTGAAGAACGGACGGGTGACGAAGCTGAAGGGGAACCCCGCCCATCCGCTCAGCCGGGGTCGGCTCTGTCCGCGCGGCGCGGGCGGGACCGGTCTCCTCTACGATCCCGATCGGCTGAAGCACCCGCTGATCCGCGTCGGCGGTCGCGGCGGCCAGCGCTTCGCGCGCGCGAGCTGGGACGACGCGCTCGATCGGATCGCCGAGGAGATGATCCGGATCCGCGAGGTGCACGGCCCGGAAGCGTTCGCGCTCTTCCTGCACGGATACGGCGGAAGCTGGTTCACCCACCTGTTCAAGGCGTACGGTTCTCCGAACGTCACCGCCCCTTCCTACGCGCAGTGCCGCGGGCCGCGGGAGGTCGGTTTCCAGCTCACCTTCGGAGAAGGGGTCGGCTCCCCGGAGCGGGTCGACATGGAACGGGCCGAGTGCATCGTTCTGATCGGATCCCACCTCGGAGAGAACATGCACAACACGCAGGTGCAGGACTTCGCGCGCGCGGTCGGGCGCGGCGCGCGGATCGTCGTCGTCGATCCCCGCTTCAGCACCGCGGCGAGCAAGGCGGACGAATGGCTGCCGATCAAGCCGGGAACCGACCTCGCGCTCCTGCTCGCCTGGATGCACGTCCTCATCGAGGAGGATCGCTACGACCGCGACTACGTGGAGCGATACGCGTACGGATTCGAATCGCTGGCCGCCCACGTCGCGGAGACGACCCCCGAGTGGGCCTATCCGAGGACCGGGATCCGGCCGGAGGTGATCCGCCGCACCGCCCGGATGATGGGGGCGGCACGGCCCGCGGTCGTGGTCCACCCCGGTCGGCGCGTGGTCTGGTACGGCGACGACACGCAGCGGAGCCGGGCGATCGCGATGCTGACCGCGCTGCTGGGATCCTGGGGGCGCGCGGGCGGCTATCTGCACCCCTCGGCGATGGAGCTGCCCCGTTTCCCGTACCTGCCGTACGAGACGAACGGCGCCGCGCCGGCCGACCGGAGCGCGCCGAGCGACTACCCCCTCGCCGATCAGACGCTCGCCTCCGGGCTCTGCGACGCCGCGGTCCCCGGTTCGGGCCTCTACGACGTGAAGGGATGGATGGTCTACGGCACGAACCTCCCGCTGACGCTCCCCGATCCCGAGCGCACCTACGAGGCGCTGCGCGCCCTCGACTTCGTGGCGGCGATCGACGTCCTGCCGGCGGAGATCACGGGATGGGCCGACGTGGTCCTGCCCGAGGCGACCTACCTCGAGCGGTGCGACGAGGTCCACGCGCCCGCCTACAAGGAGCCGTTCTTCGCGATCCGCCAGGAGGTGGTCCCGCCGCGGTACGAGTCGAAGCCGGGATGGTGGATCGCCCGCGAGATCGCCCGCCGGATCGGTCTGGAGGGGTACTTCCCCTGGACCGATTCGATGGAGTACGCGAAGGAGCGGATCGCGGCGGCCGGGCACGATTGCGAGGCGATCCGCGAGACCGGCGTGGTGCGGGGAGAGACGGTTCCGTGTACGTACGAGGAGGGGGTCGCGCCCCGCTTCTGGACCTCGACCGGGAAGATCGAACTCTACTCCCCGCGTCTGGCGGAGGCGGGCTTCGATCCGATGCCGGTCTTCACCCCGCCGGAGGAGCCGCCGTCCGGCTACTTCCGCCTGCTCGTCGGCCGGGTGCCGGTCCACTCGTTCGGCCGGACCGCCAACAACCGGCTGCTCGCCGAGGTCTGCGACGAGAACGAGGTCTGGGTCGCCGCGTCGGTCGCCCGCGACTACGGCCTGCGGACCGGCGACCGGGTCCTTCTGGTCAACCAGGACGGAATCGAGGAAGGCCCGGTGCGCGTGAAGGCGACCGAACGGATCCGCCCGGATGCCGTCTTCCTCGCGCACGGCTTCGGGCATCGCGCGCCGGGCCTGCGGTTCGCCCGGGGGAAAGGGGCCGACGACGCGCGACTGATGACCCGGGTCAAGGTGGATCCGATCATGGGCGGGACCGGGATCAACGGCAACTTCGTCGCGCTCCGGAGGGTGTAGCCGATGCGGGAGACCGAGACGCGGTGGGTGATGGTCCTGGACACGAGGCGGTGCGTCGGGTGCAGCGCCTGCGTCATCGGATGCAAGGAGGAGAACGACGTTCCACACGGCGGGTTCCGGGACTGGGTGACGACCGAGACGCGCGGCGGGTTTCCGAACCTGCGGACCGAGCACCGGTCCGAACGGTGCAACCACTGCGGGATCGCGCCCTGCGTCGACAACTGCCCGACCGGGGCTTCCTACCGCGGGAGGAGCGCAACGGTGCAGATCGACCGGATCAAGTGCACCGGCTGCAAGAACTGCATCGCCGCCTGCCCGTACGGCGCCCGGTTCGTCGATCCGCGCGGCTTCATCGACAAGTGCACGTTCTGCGCGCACCTCGGCGGGGGGACGACCTCCTGCGCGGAGATCTGTCCGACCGCCTGCATCGTCTTCGGCGACGCGGCCGATCCGCGCTCGGAGGTGAGCCGCCTCCTCGCGACCCGGCCGAGCAAGACCTTGCTTCCGGAAACGGGGACCGACCCGCAGGTCTACTACCTGGTGTAGAGGAGACGGGATGACCGAGATCGAGATCCTGAAGGCGATTCCGTACCGGAACGCACCGCACTGGTGGGAGTGGGAGATCCCGGTCTACCTGTTCCTCGGCGGGATCGCCGGCGGGCTCCTGCTGCTCGCCGCGCTCCGGGCGCTGGTCGACCCGGACGGTCCGCGCTCCGGCCCGTTCCGGCACGCCGGCGGGATCGCCCTGGTCCTCCTCTCGCTCGGAATGCTCGCGCTCTGGTTCGATCTGGAGAAGCGGTGGCAAGCGTACCGGTTCTATCTCGCGTTCCGTCCGGCCGCACCGATGT
>WJJW01000089.1 GCA_014729455.1 Candidatus Eiseniibacteriota bacterium | reverse complement strand
GGCTTCGCCGACTACTGGCCGGCCCAGCTCTCCGGCGGTATGGCCCAGCGGGTGGCCCTGGCCCGGGCCCTGATCCACAATCCCCAGGTGCTGCTCCTGGACGAGCCGTTCGGCGCGCTGGACGCCCTCACCCGGGACACGCTCCAGCAGGAGCTCCTGGCGATGAAGTCGAAACTCGGGAAGACGATCCTGTTCGTGACGCACGACATCTTCGAGGCTCTGACGCTCGGGGACCGGATCGCCGTTCTCCACGCCGGCCGCCTCGAACAGGTCGGGACGGGCAGGGAGATCCTGAATCGCCCGGCGACGGACTTCGTGCGGGACCTCGTCGCCAAGCCCGCCCAGCAGCTCGAAGCTTATCGGCGGATGCGGTGATGTTCTGGAGCCGCTGGATCTCCTTCGTCGCAGAGCGCCTGCCGGAGCTCTGGCTGCGCGTGGGGGAGCACCTCATGCTCACCGGGCTCTCGACGGGTGCGGCCATCCTCATCGGAGTGCCGCTGGGGATCTGCGCCGCTCGGATCCGATGGCTCCGCGGAGGGCTGACCGGAGCCGTCGGGATCCTCCAGACGATCCCCAGTCTGGCGATGCTGGTCATTCTCCTCGCCCTCCTGCACCGGATCGGCACGATGCCGGCCATCATCGCGTTGACCCTGTATGCCCTCTTGCCGATCGTCCGCAACACGTTGGCCGGTCTCGAGGGGGTGGCGCCGGAGGTCGTGGAAGCCGCGCGGGGGATCGGAATGGACGCGCGGCAGCGGTTGTGGCTCGTCGAGATCCCCATCGCGATGCCGGTGATCGTCGCGGGGATCCGAACCGCCGCGGTGGTCGGGGTCGGGATCGCCACCTTGTCCGCGTTCATCGGCGCCGGGGGACTGGGGCAGTTCATCAACCGCGGCCTCGCCCTGTCGAACACGGACCTCATCCTCCTCGGGGCGGTCCCGGCCGCGTTGCTCGCGTTGATCGTCGACGGGGCCATCGCGGCGGCTCAGTGGGGACTGCGATACCGGCCTACGGGAGCTTCGCGGCGGCGGGTCGTCGTTCGACGGTTCCTGCGACCGCTGGCTCTCGCGACCCCGGCGTTGCTGATCGCCGTGGGATGCGCCGCCTACTTCTCGGCACGGGCCGACTCCTCCGGAACGTCCCGGAAGCCGGCCGGCGGCGACGACCACACGATCCGGATCGGCACCAAGAACTTCACCGAGCAGCTCATCGTCGGGGAGCTGATGGCCCAGCTCATCGAGGCGCATACCGATCTTCAGGTGGAACGACGGTTCAACCTCGGCGGCACGATGATCTGCCACGGAGCGCTGGAGAACGGGGAGATCGATCTGTACGCCGAGTACACCGGAACCGCGCTCACCGCGATTCTGGAGCGTTCCGTGATCGCGGATCCGGACCGAGCGTGGAGGGTGGTCGATCGCGAGTACCGGCGGCGCTTCGCAGCGGATTGGCTGCCCCCGTTCGGTTTCGACAACACGTATGCCATCACGGTCCGCGAGGCCGATGCCGCCTCCCTCGATCTCCGGACGATCTCCGATCTGGCGGCCGTTTCGGAGACGCTCCGCGCCGGATTCACGGCGGAGTTCAGTGAGCGACCGGACGGCTATCCCGGGTTGCGCCGCGCCTATGGACTCGAGTTCGATGAGGTGCGGGACCTCGACCCGGCGCTCATGGTTCAGGCGATCGCGAACCGGGAGGTCGACGTGATCTGCGCCTTCGCGACCGACGGACGGATCGCGGCTTACGATCTGAAGCCCCTGAGAGACGATCGCGGCTTCTTCCCTCCCTACCAGGCGGCACCGGTGGTCCGCCTCGAGGTGCTCCAGGCGCACCCGGTCCTCCGGAAGGTTCTCGCGCTGCCGGCGGGCCGGCTGGACGACGCGGGGATGCAACGGCTCAACTACGAGGTGGACGGAAACGGGCGTTCGCCGCGTGCCGTCGCCCGGGAGTTCCTCGAAGATCGGGCTTGGTTGAAGGAGGAGACGGCCGGGTCCTCCCCGTGATCGGGATCGTCCGGGACCGGTTTGGCCGTTCGGCCGGACCTCCGTCGGTTCGCGGGATGCGCGCGGAGGCGTGCCGCGCCCTTCCCTTGACCCTCCCCCGGACCTATGCTGTACTGTCTGCTCAGCAACGAGTTGTCACGGGTTGGAGGGATGGCCGAGTGGTTTAAGGCGGCGGTCTTGAAAACCGTTGGTCGCAAGACCCGTGGGTTCGAATCCTACTCCCTCCGAGATTCGAACGTTCGCAGACTTCGGAGAGGTGGCCGAGCGGCTTAAGGCGGCACATTGCTAATGTGTTGTGGGCCAAAAACCCACCGGGAGTTCGAATCTCCCCCTCTCCGCCATCGGTTGCCGTGCGCCCATAGCTCAATTGGATAGAGTGTCTGACTACGGATCAGAAGGTTGGGGGTTCGACTCCTCCTGGGCGCACACCTCTCATTACCGGGGTGCCGGTCCCGGTCATTCGCCGGCCGTCCCCCTTTCCCGGAGGCCTCGCGCATGAAGACGTGGGAATCCTGGCGCATCTGCATTCCGCTCCTCGGACTGGCCCTCCTCCTGCTGGCGGGGTGCAAGGCGAGCACAACCGGCGGCTCCGGCCCCGACGCGATGTACCTCTCTCCCGATTACCAGGAGATGAAGCTCACCTCGCTCGCCTACCTCGGCACGGCATCGGTGGGAACCGATCCCGCGGCGGTCCGCACGATGGACCGGCTGCTTCGTTCCTATCTCACCGGCGGGCAGGAACGGTTCCTGATCGTGGGGGAATCGACGATCCGGTCCCGCGCGGCCGATCAGGGAGCCACCGAGGACCTCGACCGGATCATCCGGACCTGGAAGGACCGGCTGGACGTCGACCAGCTCGCGCTGCAGAGCTTCGGAGAGCGGGTCGGAATCGACGGCTTCCTCTTCGCCGATCTCACGAACTGGCGAGAGGAACGGGTCGACTGGACCGATGAGGGGAACTCGTTCACCGAGGTCGGCCTGGCGCTCTCGATCTACGACGCCCGGACGGGGGAGATCGCCTGGAAGGGCCAGAAGATGGTGCGTGAGGAGTCTCGTCACTATCGCCACAGCAGGGGAGGGGGGAGCGGGGTCTACTCCGAAGGAGTGACCGAACGGACCGAGCGCGCCGACAAGATCGTCCCCCCGCCTCCTCCCGCGGAGGAAGTGGCCGAGAAAGCGATTCAGGAGCTGATCAAGGGGCTGCCCGAGAAGCCGGGCGCGGAATCCTGACGCCCGCGCTGCGAGCGAGCGACGGGATCGGACGGCGAACGCGGACGATGGGGATTCCCAACGATCCGGAGCGATGGATGCGGCAGGCCCTCCGCGAGGCGGAGGCGGCCGCCGACGAACGGGAAGTGCCGGTCGGATGCGTGATCGTCTCCGAGGACCGGATCATCGGTCGCGGACACAATCGGATCGAGGCCCTGCAAGACCCGACCGCCCACGCGGAAATCCTCGCGCTGACCGCGGCCGCGGCGACCGCCGGGAGCTGGCGGCTTCCCGATGCGCATGCCTTCGTGTCGCTGGAGCCGTGCCTCATGTGCGTGGGCGCCCTGCTTCTCGCGCGGATCGAGACGGTCTGGTTCGGTCCGCGGGAGCCGAAGTTCGGGGCGTGCGGCTCCCTGACCGACGCGCCGGCGCTTCCGGGTTTGAACCACCGCATGCGCGTCGAGGGAGGGGTGCTCGAGTCCGAATCCGCCGCCCTGTTGCGGGCCTTCTTCCGGGAGCGACGCCGCGAGGGACGCGCGGGGACGGGTCCCGGTCCGGCCGATTGACATCGGCGGCTACGGAACGGGCCGGGGCGGCGTTTCCGGTCCCCCGGGAAACGGTGGCAAAGAGGGGGGACGGTGACGTACCATCCGGGAGGAAGAAGGGTCGCCCGGAAGCTGGAACTTCCGTAGCAATAAGATGTTCTGGGACCGCGGAGAGATGGCCGAGTGGTTGAAGGCGGCGGTCTCGAAAACCGCTGTGGGGGCAACTCCACCGGGGGTTCGAATCCCTCTCTCTCCGCCACTTCTTTTTCGCAAAGGCCCTCTCCGCAGGGGAGTCGTCGGTTCGACGGCGGGGCCGAAAAGGGACGTTGAGGCGGCGCCGCCGTCTCTCCTATACTGCGACCTCGCAGTCCCGACGGAGAGATGTCCGAGTGGTTTAAGGAGCGCGCCTGGAGAGCGCGTAGGCGTGATGAGCGCCTCCAGGGTTCGAATCCCTGTCTCTCCGCCGGGCCTGCGGGGGCGGCGACGCTCCAGAGAAGAACGGTTTCGGGGATGTAGCTCAGTTGGGAGAGCGCCTCGTTCGCAACGAGGAGGTCGGCGGTTCGATCCCGCTCATCTCCAGTTTCTTTTTTCGTCCTCGGGTCGGGTCGTGCTAGACGGGGAGTCAGCGGTGCCCTGTAGCCCGCAATCCGCTACAGCGGGGTCGAAGTCCCCATCCGAGGTCCCAACCGGTTTCGATGTCGTGGAAGCCAAGGGGCTTCGACGGCCAGGTCCCGCGCAACGGGCCACCGCCGAACCCCGTCAGGACCGGAAGGTAGCAGCGGTAGGCGGGACGGTCCGGGTGCCGTGGGTTCCCCTGGCCTGAGCCAACAGCTTTCGCGGCTCGGGAACGGAGGATCGAGGTGGGGTGCACGGCTCGACCCGAGGACGAGCGAACCGAACCGATTCGAGGGATCCGCGATGAGCTACCTCGTGCTCGCCTTGAAGTGGCGGCCCCAGACCTTCGACGAGGTCGCCGGTCAGGAGGCGATCTCCCAGACGCTCAAGAACGCGATCCGGACCGGCCGTACCGCGCACGCCTATCTGTTCACCGGCCCCCGGGGAGTCGGGAAGACCTCGACCGCTCGAATCCTGGCGAAAGCCCTGAACTGCGAGCAGGGCCCCACGCCGGACCCCTGCAACCGCTGCGACCCGTGCCGGGAAATCACGAGCGGGCGGAGCCTCGACGTTCTGGAGATCGACGGGGCGAGCAACCGAGGAATCGACGACATCCGCGAGCTGCGCGAATCGGTCCGGTACGCTCCGGCCTCGGGGCGCGTGAAGGTCTACATCATCGACGAGGTCCACATGCTGACCCCCGACGCCTTCAACGCGCTGTTGAAGACGCTCGAGGAGCCTCCGGGCCACGTGGTCTTCGTCCTGGCGACCACCGAGCCTCTGAAAGTTCCGGCGACGATCGTCTCCCGCTGCCAGCGCTACGATTTCTCGCGTCTCCGGCTCCGCGACACGGTGCAGAGGATGCAGGCGATCTGCGAGTCGGAGGGGGTCGAGATCGCCGAGGAGGCGCTCTCCCTCATCGGACGACGCAGCGAGGGGAGCATGCGGGACGCGCTCACCCTGCTCGATCAGGTGATCGCTTCCGGAAGGACCCCGATCGACGGCCCCGCCGTGGCCGAGGCCCTGGGGATCGCGGGACGCGACCTCTACTTCTCTCTCAGCGAGGCGGTCCTCGACGGGGATGCGCGCCGGGCGATGGCGCTTCTCGGCGAAGCGTACGCCGACGGCCAGAACTTGCAGGAGGTCGCCGAAGAGCTCGTCGCGCATCTGCGCAACCTGATGCTGCTCTGCCTGCACGACGGGCTCGATGATCTGGTCGACGCCACCGACGCCGAGCGGGATCGCTACCGTGAGCAGGCGAGCCGCACGAAGCCGGCCGACCTGATCCGCCAGCTCCACATCGCCATCGAGACCGCGGTCCGGATGCGCCGGTCCGCGTTCCCGCGCGTTCTTCTGGAGCTGGCGCTCGCGGAGATCTGTCTGCTGCCGCGGTCCGTCGATCTGGCCGAGTGGATCCGCAAGCTTCCGGCGGGGCGGAGCGAGCCGCCCGGTACCGGCTCGGGCGGAGGAGGGACGGAGCCGTCGCAGGAGACCACGAAGAGGACGAAGTCGGCAGAGCCGACGGAGACGACCGACCGGGCCGGGAGCCGCGAGACCGGCGGGCCGCCGGAGGAGGCGGCCGGCGCCGCAGAGCCGGAAGGGGACTGGGAGCGCGTGGTGGCCCGGGTCCGTCGCCGCAAGCCGGCCCTCGCGGCGAGCCTGACGGGAAG
>WJJW01000088.1 GCA_014729455.1 Candidatus Eiseniibacteriota bacterium | reverse complement strand
CCCTGGAGGTTGCCGCCGCGGTCGTCCGTCACGAAGCGGATCTCCACACCCCGCTGGTGGGCGTTGATCAGAGCGTCTGCCGGAACGGCGAGGTCGAAGCTGTAGAGCGCCACGTCGATCGAATGCTCCGCATCGTTGATGAGCGGGACCAGGACAGACTGCAGGTTCGCCTGCCCGTTGGCGATCTCACCGAGCGCCAAGGACGGATCGATGCTCTTGTTGAAGTAGACGTCGATCGTTCCGGAAGAGCGGCTCCCGGAGCAGAAGAGCAGGCCGGAGACGGTCGTCTCCTGGTTCCCGTCGCCGCTCGTGACCCGGTAGTGGTGGATCGTCGCCGGCGACAAGCCGGGCAGAGTGACCGCGTGCTCGGTCACCATCGTCTCGTCCTCGATCGTCCCGAGCTCGTACGCGCCGGTGAGGCCGTAGTCGACCCGCGAGGTCGACGGCACGTCGGTCATCCACCAAATCGTCACTTGATCCGGTTGGATGTCGGTCTCGACCGGGCCGTCCACGAAGGTCGGGCCCTCCTGCAGGAAGTCGCCGATCCGGCGCGGCATGATCTGGTAGCCGGCGCTGTAGGGGGGGGAAGTGTCGTACTGCCGCAGGATCCCGACCACGTCGAAGACCCCCTCGGGAGGCGGGTTGTCGCCGATCCCGGTGTCGGCGTCGAGGTACATTCCGCAGCTTCCGCTCGCGTCGTGCAAGGTGACGAGCTGGTTGTTGCCCCAGCTCCCGGTGTAGGTGACGTCGTTGATCCGGATCAACATGCTCTCCTGGGGCTCACAGAGATCGTCGCCGAACTCGTGGGCCACGTCGTAGCAGGTCATGACCAGGGGATCGGGGAGCGCGTGGTCCGAGCTGTGGATCGTCCACGAATCGAGAGCGATCTCCGTCAGGCCCTGATAGGTGGTGATCGTCCCACCGACCGTCACCGAGTCTCCCTCGACGAAGGTCACCGGCGTGTTGTTCCGATAGAGAGTCATTCCACCGGTTTCGTCCTGGACGTTGACGTTTGTATACGCCGCGAACACCCCCGTGCCGGCGGTGACGATCCCGGAGACCTCGACCGGGGTCCCGTTGTCATACGGAGGCGCCGGATTTCCCTGGGAATCGTTGCAGTGCAGATCCCCCATCGGGACCGTGTCGGCGAAGCCGGCGGCGGGAAGGGCGAGAAGACACACCGTGAACAGAAGGAGGGGGAGGCGGTGCATAAGAACTCCTTGGGTGTTGGGTCAGGTGATTGGATCCGGTGGTCTGGATCGATCGCGGGGATTCTAGCATTCCGGGCCGGGATCCTCCAGCGAAGATGCCCCCTGAGTGTGCTAAAATCGATAGGATGGAGGATCGCCGATGAGACTGATGATCGAACCCGTCCGGTTCCGGCCCGCCCTGCTGCTGCTGGCTCTCTGCCTCGCGCCGATGCCCGCGTTCGCTCAAGACGCCGGCACGCCCCAGGAAGGCCCCCGACTGACGCCGGAACAGGAAGCCACTGCCGAACGGATTTTCAGCGAGCTGGTCTCGCCGTGCTGCTGGACGACCACCGTGGACGTCCACGGATCGGGGGCCGCGCCGCGGATCCAGGCCGAAGTCCGCCGGATGCTGGCCGGCGGGATGAGCTACCAGGAGATCATCGACCACTACGTCGACGAGTATGGCGAGCGGATCCTGGCGAAGCCGAAGCGAACCGGTTTCAACCTGGCTGCTTACTGGGTTCCGTACCTCGCCCTCCTCGCGGGGGCGATCCTTCTGCTGATCTTCATCCGGCGGGGGACGCGCCGGCGCTCGCGAGCCATCTCCGGCCCGACCGCGCCGATCGCGCCGGAGGCGGAAGCCCCGCCACCAGTCCCCGGAAGCGACGAAGATTACAAACGACGCATCGAAGAGGAACTGCGCCGGACGTCCTGAGCGCCCGCAACCTGGGAGGAACGCACCGATGAACCGATGGATCCCGATTCTCGTTCTGAGCCTCGCCGCCGCCCCTGCCGCCATGGCGGGGGAGATCGAGCCCGCTCTCGACCGCCAGCTCGAGCTCCTGCCGCCCGATGGGACCGCGACCGCCCTCGTCCTGCTCGAGCAGCAGGCCCCCGTGGAGGAGCTGAGCCGCGATCTCACGCGTCGTGGAGCGAGCCGCGCGGAACGTCACGAGACGATCGTCCGGGCGCTGCGTGACGCGGCCGCAATGCAGGATCCGCTGATCGCGCACCTCGATGACGGCCTGCGATCCGGCGCGGTCGAGGGATACACCTCCTACTGGATCGTCAACGGCGTCGTGGTCCGGGCGACGGCCGCGTTCCTGCGGGACCTGGCCCTGCGGTCCGACGTCGCGTCGGTCGGGACCAACCCGGTGGCGGAGCTGATCGAGCCGGTCGGGATGGGCGACACGTTCGGCGCCCCCCGTGGGATCGGAGTCACCCGGGGACAGCAGGCGATCCGGGCAGACTCGGTCTGGTACCAGCTCGGGATCACCGGCCGCGGGCGTGTGCTCGCCAACATCGACACCGGCGTCGACGGGACCCACCCGGCCCTCGCCGCCCGCTGGCGCGGGGCGAACGGGCATCCGTACCACGAGTGCTGGCTCGACGTGATCGGTGACGGAGACACGACGTTCCCCGAGGACACCGGCTCGCACGGCACCCACGTCATGGGCACGATCACCGGCTTGGGTGCGGAGACCGGTGACACGGTCGGGGTCGCTTGGGGCGCGCAGTGGATCGCCTGCAACGCGATCGGCCAGGGGGCCAACGACGACTTCGACAGCGACATCATTACCGCCTTCCAGTGGCTGGCGGATCCCGACGGCGACCCGGCGACGGTCGACGACGTTCCCGACGTCGTGCAGAACTCCTGGCGCGTGAACGAAGATTTCCCCGGCTACGAGGACTGCGATCCCCGCTGGTGGGACGCGATCGACCACTGCGAGGCGGGCGGCTGCGTGGTGATCTTCTCCGCCGGAAACGAAGGCCCCGCTCCGATGACGATCGGCTCGCCCCCGGATCGGACCACGACCCCGCTGAACTGCTTCGCCGTCGGTGCCGTCGACGCGACCAACTACGATTGGCCGTACCCGATCGCCGGCTTCTCGAGTCGCGGCCCGTCGGGCTGCGAGGGGAACGAGATGAAGCCCGAAGCGGTCGCTCCGGGCGTGGACGTCTACTCCTCGGTGCCGGGCGGCGGCTACAACGGGAACTTCAGCGGCACCTCGATGGCCGGCCCCCACGTATCGGGGATCGTCGGGCTGATGCGGGAGGCCAACCCGGACCTCGAGGTCGACACGATCAAGCAGATCCTGATCGACACGGCCCGCGACGAAGGGGACCCGGGCGAGGACAACGACTACGGGTGGGGTCTCGTGGACGCGCTGGCGGCGGTCCGGATCGCGATCGAAGGGACCGGCGTTCTGGAAGGAACCGTCACCAACCTCACCGACGGCGGCGCGCCCCTCGAAGGTGCGGTGATCGGCCTGGAGGGAAGCGCGGCGCACTATCCGACCGATGAGACGGGGGCCTACTTCGGCCGCGCCCTGGCCGGGGACTATACGGCGGTCGCGCGCCATCCGTCGTTCACCGAGCAGGAGGCGGCGGTCACGATCACCGTCGACGGCGTGACCGTCCAGGACTTCACGCTCGAGGACATCGCAGGTCCCGAGGTCTCCGCCGTCAGCGATCCCGGAACGATCCCCGGCGAAGCGGGACCGTACGAGATCGAGGCGACGATCACCGACTTCAGCACGATCGACGAGGCCCAGGTGATCTACCGTGTCAGCGGCGGCGAGTGGCTCTCGGTTCCGATGACCCCGACGGGAGAGGATCGGTACGTCGGCGGGATCCCGGGCCAGGAGGCCGGACACACGATCGACTTCTACGTCGAGGCGATCGACGTCGGCGACAACGTCGGACGGTTCCCGGTCGACGCGCCCGACTCCTACCGGACCTTCTGGGTCACGCTCCCCACGCTGGTCGACGACATGGAGTCCGACCAGGGCTGGATCTCGGGCTGGCCCGGCGACACGGCCTCCGAAGGGTTCTGGGTCCGCGTCGATCCGGTCGAGACCTGGGTCGGAGGGCGCCGCGGGCAGCCGGAGGACGACCACACCGAGGATCCGGGGCATCTCTGCTTCGTAACCGGCAACGGCGAACCCGGGGAGCCGGCGGGGGCGCATGACGTCGACGACGGATGCACGAGCCTCGTCAGCCCGACGCTGGACTTCTCCGTGGCGCAGGAAGCGTTCCTCTACTACTGGCGCTGGTTCGGGCAGTTCGGTCTTCCCGGCGATTCGTTCCAGGTGCAGATCTCCAACGACAACGGCTTGAGCTGGACGGACATCGAGGTCCTCGAGGAGATGGCGAACGAGTGGCAGCCGGCCTTCTTCCTGCTGGGCGACCTGTTGGAGTTCACCTCGACGATGCGCCTCCGGTTCGTCGTCTGCGACATCGACTACGACGGAACGATCGAGGGCCTGGTCGACGACCTCTCGCTGGAGATCCTCCCGCCGAACCCGACCGCCGTGGAGGAGACGCCGGCCGCCGGCCGGCCGACCCTGCTGACCGCCCGGCCGAACCCCGCCCGATCCGCGACGCGGATCGCCTTCCAGCTCGCGTCGCCGGCCGACGTCACGCTGGATCTGTATGACGCCTCGGGACGCCGGGTCCGCCGGCTGGTCGACAACGGGATGGCGGCCGGGCCGCAGGAGATCACCTGGGACGGGCGCGACGACGCCGGGCGACGGGTCGGAGCGGGAGTGTACTTCTACAAGCTGCGCGCCGGCGATACGGTCCGGAGCAGCCGGGTGTCGCTCGTGGATTAGGGGGACACGGCCGGGTTTCCGCTACGAGTCGAGCCGGTAGCAGATCACCTCCATCGGGACCAGATCCGCTGCCGGCTCCACTTCTTCCTCTTCCTCGCCGCCCCCGAACATCGCCCGCAGCGCATCGAAGAACCCGGTCACGACGAAGAGGCGATCGCCGGTGAGGTAGAGCGCGTCCTGCTCCGGATCCCCTTCGCCCTGAAGCACCACCTGTCGGACGAACTCCCCCTCGGAGTCGAACACGTCGAAGACGCAGATCGCACCGTCCGGCGGCTCCAGCCAACCGCGGCTCGTGAGGGCCCAGCAACCACCGTCCGGCCTGGCGTGGATCTCGCGGATGTCGGGATGGTGGTCCAGGACCTTGATCGTCGGCTGGACCCGCGGGCCGCGGATCACGAAGCGTCCCCGCGCCTCCTCCCTCTCCTCCTCGGTGCGGACGAGATGCTCGTACTCTCGCTCGATCTCCCGCTCGACGGTCCCGTCCGGGAGGATCATCTGCAGCCGATACTCGCCGAAGACCGGAACGAGCCAGAGCACTCCGTCGTCTCCGATCGTCCAGATCGGCCGCATCGTGGTCCTCTCGTCGATCACCATGTTCGCGAAGTCGATCGGGGAGGAACGTTCGAAGAAGCGAGCGGTCTCGGTGCCTCCGTCCGGGCTGTACGCCGCGATCGTGACCGACCGGGTCCCGGACCGCCCGTCCATCGTCATCGTCGAGGACTCGACGACGATCCCGCTCGGGGATCCGGCTCCCTGCCAGAGCATCCGGCGCCCGCCCCCCTCGAGCTCGGGCAGGCGGATCTCGCCGGCCGGATCTCCCTCGGGGGTCAGGGCGACGATCTTTCCCGGCATGAGCTGCAGGACCGCGACGTTGCCCTCCGGCGTCAGGAACAGGTCGGTCGGCCTGCGGAACTCGCCCGGCCCCTCCCCCTCGCGGCCGATCGTCCGGATGTAGCCGCCGTCGGCGTCGAAGAGCTTGACCTCGGAGAGCTGGCGGTCGAGGAGGAACACCGTCCCGTCGGCGCCGACCTCGATCGCGCCGATCACCCCGAAGAACTCCCCTTCCTCCTCGCTGTCGCCGCCGATCCGCCAGAGCTCCTCGAGCGGCACGGTCACACGGATCGGGTCGGCGGCCGTCGGGCCGACCAGGGCGGCGGCCGGAACGAGCAAGCAGCAAGCGACGAGCACGGATCGGATCATTGGGCTCCTCCAGGGTCCGGGTCTTCTGTCGGGTCGGGATCCATCACGAGAGACGACGGATCCGGAGCCGGAGACGTTCAATCGGAAGCGCGGGCCATCCTGCGGATCGCCTCCAGGTCGAGCGTCCCCTTCTGTCCCCAGCCGGACCGTCCGCGGGCGATCTGGGGGCGGAACTCCTCGTAGAGGGCGTAGGCGCGCTCGCGCAGCTCGTCCGGATCCAGCGCCTTGGCCAGCTCGCCCATCGACGCCCGGACCTCGATCAGCTCCTCTCCGAACGCCCGGTGGAGGTACGCCAGGACCTTCTGCGGATCGATCGCCTCGTCGCGGACCACGGCCCGGACCCCCTCCTCGGTCTGCTTCGCCGGGATCGGGCGGCCGCAGATCTCGACCCAGAACTCCTCACCGAGCCCACGCCTTTTCGCCTCCTTCCCGTCCTCGGCCTTCCTCTCCTTGAAGATCCCGAGCCGGCGCCCCTTCGCCTGCGCGTTCAGGCCGGCGAGCGCCTTGCCGAGCGTCAGGGCGGCTTCGGTGTCGTGGCCCAGCCGCTCGGCGACGACCGATCCCCAGAGGGTCAGCACCGGCGCGCGGTTGACGGTCACGGTTCGTGTCATCGTTCCCCTTCCGGACCGCGGCGCCCCGAGGCGACGAGGTCGCCCCGGGGCGCGCGGAAAGGCCGCGGGTCGCCGTCTACTTCTTGATCCCGGCGATCTCCTCGAGCATGTCGGTCGTGATCGACTTCGGCCGCTCGATCGGGTAGCCGAGCGCCCGGTCCCAGGTGATGTTGGCGAGCACGCCGATCGCGCGCCCCGTCCCGAACAGCACCGTGTAGAAGTCGTACTCCGTGATCCCGTAGTACCACTGGATCACGCCCGACTGCGCGTCGACGTTCGGCCAGGGGTTCTTCGCCTTGCCGTGCTCCATCAGGATGTCCGGGGTGACCTTGTAGATCATGCTGACCAGCTTGAAGAGCTCGTCGTCCGGAAGGTGCTTCAGGCAGAACTCTCGCTGCGCGGTGTAGCGCGGGTCGGTCTTGCGGAGCACCGCGTGGCCGTAACCGGGGATCACCTGGCCGCTCTTCAGCGTGTTCCAGAGCGCTTCCTTGAGCTGCTCCTCGGTCGGCAGCTTGCCGCCGAGCTTCTCCATGAACGCCTGCGTCCAGCGGAGGACCTCCTGGTTCGCGAGTCCGTGCAGCGGGCCGGCGAGCCCGTTGATCCCCGCGGAGAGGGCGTAGTAGGCGTCGGAGAGCCCGGAGGCGACCAGGTGGGTCGTGTGGGCCGAGATGTTCCCCGACTCGTGATCCGAATGCAGGATGAAGTACATCCGCGCGACGTCGTCGTACGGCTTGTCGATCCCCATCATCTGGGCGAAGTTGGCGCCGAGATCGAGGTCGTGGTCCGGCGGGATGTGCGTGTCCCCGCGGTACTTCATCCGGAAGATGTACGCGGCGATCTGAGGAAGCCGGGCCAGCAGGGTCGTGGAGTCCTCGTACATCGGATCCCAGTAGTCCATCTTGCTCATGCCCGCGTTGTACCGCTTGAGGAACTGCGACTCGCGCTGCATCGAGAGGATCGCGGCGGAGAACATCGTCATCGGATGCGTGTCGCGCGGCATCGCGCGGAGGATGTCGTAGACGTAGTGAGGAACGCGGGCGCGCGCCTTGAAATCGGCGACGACCTCGCGCGTCTGCTCCTCCGTCGGCACGTCCCCGGTCAGGAGGAAGTACCAGAAGGCCTCCACGTACGGGTAGTCGGAACCCGGGGCCTTCGGGAGCGCCGCGAAGGTCTCCGGGATCGTCTTGCCGCGGAACCGGATCCCCTCCATCGGATCGAGGTACGAGATGTCCGTGACGAGGCATTTCACCCCTCTCGCCCCGCCGATCGCCTGCCCGATCGTGACCTCGCCGACCTTGACGTCCGCGTGCTCCTTCAGAAGCCGGGTCGTTCGGGGCCGGTGCGCCTCGATTTTCTTCAGAAGGGTCTCTTTGAGCTTCGTCATGATCCCTCTCCTTCCTCCTCCCAGCGGTACCCGGGTGTCCCGGGTCGGTCAGAAAACGGACTCCTCAGCGCCGGTGCGAAGACGCAGCGGTAGCGGGCCGCGGCGGGTCGGCCGGAACCGAGGTCCCGACCGGTGGGGCGCCGAGGCACGTGAGGCGGCCCCCGTGGCGAAAGGCTCCGCCGCAGGCGACACGATCCTCGCTCCACCCCGTACTGCGAAACCTGTTTGCAGCGCCTACACTATAGTCTGTTTCCCGGGCGTTGTCCTCCCTAAGATGGAAGTCCGATGAGCCGATCCGGCAGATCGACCGCCACCGCCCTCCCAGAGGAGATCCGCACCGTGGCCGAGCGCCTGCGGGAGGGGCTCGACCCGGCCCCGGCGCTGGAGACGACCGCCCCGGAGGCCGTCGTCGCCGCCCTCGAGGGGATCGTGCGGACCGCGGAGGAGGAGCCCGAAGAACGGGAGAGGCTCCGCGCCCCGACCCTCTGGATCCTCGAGGCGGGCCGCTGGCCGGCGTTCCTCACGCGGATCGCCGACACCCCGCTCGCCGATCGCTGGCTGGAGGCGGTCCTGGAGGCGATTCGGGTCTACGCGCTCTCCTTCGGGGATCTGTTCCGCCTGCGGGTCTCCCAGCAGCCGGAGCGGATCCAGGTCGTGGTCCCGCGGGGGAGCGGGGAGCGCAAGATCAGCCGGAGGACGCTCGGCGAGGACGTCGCGGCCGCGGCGGCGGGGATCCGGTCGCTCCTTCCCGATCCGCCCGGGCGGGTGCAGCTCGCCCTCTTCACCCCGAACCGCTACGAGGGGATGGTCACCGATCTCGCGAGCCTGACCGAGGGGATCGTGAACGTCCCGATTCCCGCGGATGCGACCCCCGAGCACGTCCGGGCGATCCTGGCGGCGACCGAGCCGGCGGTGTTCGTCGTCTCGGACGCCGCGCGGCTCGACGGCCTGCTCTCCGGCGGGTCGCTGCCGGGGGTGCGGACGATCGTTCTCATCGATCCTCCCGAGCGGGAGGAGGGGCCCTCGGAGGCGGCACCGCTCCTCTTCTCAGATCTGCTCGCGCGCGGGAGGAAGGATCCGATCCGAACGCCGGCGCGGGTCGATCCGGAGGCGGTGGCCACGGTCATGTTCACCTCCGGGACGACCGGCCGGCCGAAGGGGATCCGCTTCTGCCAGCGCAACATCGTCTACAAGAGGTTTTGCCGTGCCGTGGCCCTGCCCGAGATCGGCGAGGACGATCGCTTCCTCTGCTACCTGCCGCTGTTCCACACCTTCGGGCGGTACCTGGAGATGACCGGATCGCTCTACTGGGGCGCCACCTACCTCTTCATGGGCAATCCGTCGAAGGAGGCGATGCTGCGCAGCATGGCCCGCTACGGACCGACGGTGCTGATCTCGATCCCGAAGCGGTGGATCCAGCTGCATGAGACGATCCTCCAGACGCTCGGCGAGGAGGTCGAGAATCTCGACGACGTCGACCCCGACCGGTTGCGCGGCGCGGTCCGCGAGGTGACCGGCGGGTCGCTGCGGTGGGGGTTGTCCGCGGCGGGGCATCTCGATCCCGATCTGTTCCAGTTCTTCCAGCGGTTCGGTGTCGAGCTGATGAGCGGGTTCGGGATGACCGAGGCGACCGGAGGGATCACGATGACCCCGCCTGGGCGCTACAAGCGCGGAACCGTGGGGGCCCCGCTTCCAGGCGTCGAGCTGCGACTGGCAGAGGATGGGGAGCTGCTCGTGCGCGGGCCGTACATGATGCTCGGCTACGACGACGAGCCGCCGGTCGATCTGCGCGAAGAGTGGTTTGCGACCGGAGACATTTTCCAGGTCGACCGCGACGGCTATTATACGATCGTCGATCGCAAGAAGGACATCTACAAGAATGTAAAAGGACAGACGATCGCCCCGCAGAAGATCGAGAATCTGTTCAACGAATTCGAGGAGATCAAGCGGGTCTTTCTCGTGGGGGACGGGCGGGAATACAATACCCTGCTCGTGTATCCGAACTACGAGGCGTCCGACGGCAAGCTCTCGAAGATGAGCGACGTCGATCTGCGCGACTACATCTCCTCGTACGTCGTTTCCGTCAACCGCTTCCTTTCCCCGTTCGAACGGGTCGTCAACTTCGATCTGCTCCCGCGCTTCTTCCGCGAGGATCGCGGAGAGCTGACCCCGAAGGGGACCTTCGTGCGCAAGGTCGTCGAGCGGAACTTCGCCGATCGGATCGACGCGCTCTATGCCCGCCCGTACGTGACCGTGCGGGTCGGGGCGATCGACGTTCGGGTCCCGAGCTGGCTGCTGCGCGAGAAGGGGGTGACGACCGACGATCTGATCGGAGAGGCCGGGGGGATCCGCCTGCGCCACACCGGCGAACGGCTGAAGATCAATCGTGAGGGCAACCGGCCCGGCCTGTTCCGGATCGGCAACCTCCTCTACCAGATCGAATCGGCGTATCCCGGCGCGAGCTCCCCGTCGGTCGTCGATCTCGACCCGCTGCTGCGCGTGCCGGCCTACTGGGTCGGCAACGTCGAGCTCGCGCACTTCGCGGGGGAGGAGCTGATTCGCCGCCCGCGTCGCGGCGAGTTGCCCGCGCAGAAGATCACGATCCATGGGTGGTTCCGTCCCACCCTTGCCGCGGGAGGCTCCCGGATCCGGCTGCTGGCGGTTCAACAGCGGTCGGACGGGGGACCCTCGGCGGTACACGCGGCGATCGGCGCGCTGCTGCTCTCCCACGACGGAGAGGCGGCCGAGCGGTTCGAGATCCTGGAACGCTTCCTGACGAACCCGGCGGGGGAGACCGCCCACCTGACTCTCGAATTCCTGCCGCTCTTGCGAGAGCACCCCGACGGCGACGTCCGCCGGCGGGCCTTCGCTCTGCTCCTGCCGCACGAACCGGACGATCTCGTCGCAGAGACCTTGCGCCGATTCCTGGCCGCCGACGCGGCCGTGCTGGACGAGTCGGTCCGTGCCCGGCTCCTCGAGGCGGATCTCTCTCCTGCGGCGATCCGCTCGATTCTCGAGACCGCCCGAGACTTCGAGCCGATCCTCGATGCGGTCGAGCCGGCGCTCACGCGCCAGCGGATCCTCTCGCTGCTCCGTTTCGCTGGGGAGATCGGCTCGGGCCGACCGTCGTGGTACGCCTCGGCCCGACAGGTGCTGGTCCTGCGCGCGGCGACGACCCCCGACGCGGCGGTCGCCGCCTGCGCCCGGGAGGAACGGACCCGGCTGGACCGGGCGCTCCGGCAGTGGATCGCGGGGCGGACGCCGCCGGCCGACGCCCGCGAGCCGGGCGCCCCGACCCCGTTCGAGCGGATCGTGGCATTCGACGATCGGGTCGAGGGAGACGTCCGCACGCGGTTGTTGACCGCCCTCGAGGAGACGACGCTCCTGCAGGAGTCGGGGTTCCTGCTCTGCGAGGAGACGCACCTGAACCGCGCCGACCTGCTGCCGGGCGGGATCTGGGTTTCCCATCTCGGATCCGGGCACGGCAAGACGGTCGTCCGGTTCACGGTTCGGCTCCGCAACGGACGCGTCGACGAGTTCGTGGTCAAGGTCCTGCGCAAGATCGATCCGAGGGAGGCCGAAGCCGAGGCGGACTGGATGATCCGGCTGGGGACGCGCGAGCGAGCGGTCCGGCTCGTTCCCGAGTTCGGCGGCTTCTGGCCGGAGCACGGCGTCTGGTCCGAGGAGTTCCTGTCGAACGACACCGTGCTCGCCTACCTGAAGCGGCTGACGCGCAACCCCACCCCGGAGCGGAACCAGCGGGTGCTCGCCGTCTGGCCGCACCTCGCCTGGAGCGCGCTGGCGACCTTCGTGGAGTTCTGGCATCGCTCCGGGCGGAAGGTCGTTCTGGCCGAGCCGGTCCCGTTCAACATCGTCGTCGCGCCGCACGACTATCAGGAGGGGTCGCGGCTCGTGTCGGTCTCCGCGCGGACGGCGTTCGACGGGCTGGCCGAGATGATCCGCTCCTCCTACGAAGGGTTCGTCGATTCGACCGAGGCCGCCTTCCCGATCCTGCGGGGGATCGTCCCGCGGCGGATCGCCTTCGCGGCGATGCTCGAGGCGCTGGGTGAGGAGGACGGCATCCCGCTCCTGTGGCGGGCGCTGGCCGAGATGCGCGAGAAGCTCGAGGCGGGCGATGCGGATCCCGCGTGGTCGAAGTGGCACAAGGAGCTGGGGCGCACCCTGGACGAGGTCGAGCGGGACGGCTACGCGCCGCGGAGGCTGGTGATGGCGGTGCGGCGCTATCACACCTGGATCACGTTGAACGCGGGCGCTTCGGCGCACGCGCGGGCGGTGACGCTGCAGGAGATCTACGAGACCTACACGTTGCCGGGCCTCGAGGCGCAGCACCCGGAGATCCGGATCCGTTTCTTCCGCATGACCGTCTTCTCCGACGCGCGACCGCGCATCGCCGAGGAGCTCGACACGCTGATCCGGGATCACCGGGACGCCCCGCTGGGCCTGGACGTGCTGCTGCGCCGGATGACGATCCTGCACCAGGCGATGGAGCTGACCGAAGAGGAGAGCTACTTCCTCGCGCGAATGACCTACTCGCATCTGAAGCCGGCGCAACGGGTGCGGATCGAGCTGCACGAGGAGGGAGGCGAGACGACGGCCGACCTCGTCGAGGAGATGGCCGACGACGAGGGGGGAGTCGTGCGGATCCGCTCCGCGGAGACCCCGAAGGAGGTCATGCGGCTGCATCATCTGTTCGAGCAGTCCGGCCTGTCGGTCGTCTTTCGGCCCGAGCACCAGTTCCTGCTCGGAACCGATGAGCACGACGTCGTCATCGGGGGGTTGTTCTACCGGCCGGTCGATCGGGAATGGGTCCACATGGAGAAGATCGTGGTGTCCCCGCGCCATCGGGGTCGCGGCGCGGGGGACCGGCTCATGGAGAGCTTCCTCGAACGGTTGCGCGATGCGCACGTCGCGCGGGTGACCACCGGTTTCTTCCGGCCGCACTATTTTTACCGATTCGGGTTCAAGCTCGAGCGCGGAACCGCCGGGCTGGTGAAGGATCTGCGAGACCCGGCAACACGCGAGCCGGCGGCGGAGCTGGACGAGGACCGGTCCTAGGTCAGGAACATCGGCAGCCCAAATACGTCGGTCAGGCGCGGCCGGTAGCGTTCCGTATCGTAGTAGCGGCCGACGTCGACCTTGCGCTTGCCGGAGGTCGCCGTCGCGACCGGCACCACCGTGTAGCACCCCTTCTGCAGAGCGACCATCTCCCCCCGGTTCCCGCCGGCGAGGCGATCGTAGGCGAGATTGCCGAAGTTCGTCGCGACGAGTCGGTCGGCCGAGTCGGGCGGTCCGCTGCGCATGAGGTAGGCGAGCCGCTGCACGAGGGTCGCCCGTCCGGTGATCCGCTTGATCTCGGCGCCGAAGACGTCGCCGATCCCGCCGAGCTTGCGGTGGCCGTACGCGTCCGGCTCCCCCCCGATCACCCGCTCGCCCCCTACGATCGTCGCTCCCTCGCTCAGGACGAGGACCGAGTAGTGGCTCGGGTTGCGGTCCTGGTCCTCGACCAGCAGACCGGCCAGCTGTTCGATGTCGCAGGGGACCTCGGAGATCACGGTGCGGTCGGCGCTGCCGAGGTAGCCGGTGAAGAGGGCCGTCTCGCCGCAGTAGCGGCCGAACAGCTCGATCACCGCGATCCGCTCGTGGCTGCCTGCGGGGGTGCGCAGGTCGATCAGGAAGTCGACGCTGCGGGTGATCGCCGTCGAGAAGCCGATGCAGTAGTCGGTGCCGGGAACGTCGTTGTCCATCGTCTTCGGGATCGCGAGCACCGGGACCCCTTCCCGGTCGAGCCGCACCGCGTAGCTCAGCGTGTCGTCGCCGCCGATCGCGACGAGCGCGTCGATCCGGAGCGCCTCGAGGACGCGCAGGACGTGGTCGGTCCGGTCGACGGTTCCCGAGCCGTCGGGCGCGGCCGTCTTGGCCGGATTGGTCCGCGAGGTATGGAGGAACGTCCCGCCGTGGCGGTCGACGGTGCGGACGTTCTCGCGGCTGAGCGGCAGGACCGCCTCGCCGGTCGGATCGGCGGGGTCGATCTCGAGCAGGCCGCCCCAGCCGCGGCGGATTCCGATGACCTCGCGGCCGTCGTCGACGGCGCGCAGGGTGAAGGCCCGGATCGCCGAGTTGAGGCCCGGGACGTCCCCTCCACCGGTGAGGATTCCGATTCGGCGCGGTGCGGGCATCACGACTCCTCTTCGGGCCGCCGGGCGACCCCTTCGATCAGTTCCAGTCCGGGCGGCGCGCGCCGGATGGCGGCGTGCGTTCCGACCGGCAGCGGCAAGAAGCTCGGTTCGTGTCCGTACGGGAAGCCGGCGAGCGTCGGCACGCCGATCCGGGCGGCGTGGTCCCGGAGGACCGTCTCGAGGCGCCCGGCGCCGGCGACGTCGTCCCCGCCGGTGCAGCGGGTGAACTGGCCGTAGACGAGGCCGGCGATGCGCGAAATCGCGCCGGACAGCTCGATCTGGGTCAGCATCCGGTCGATCCGATGCGGCGGCTCCTCGATCTCCTCGAGGACCAGGATCGCACCGTCGAACGAGGGCAGGTACGGCGTGCCGATCATCGAGGCGAGGAGCGACAGGTTCACCGGGAAGAGCGGACCGGCCGCCTCGCCGTCGCGCCAGGCGGGGAGCGGCCCGTCGAACGGCCGGCCGACCGGAGCGGAATCGCCGAGAAGACGCAACGTGGCGGCGATCGGCGTGGGGTCGGCTCCCTCCTCGCGTCCGAGATCATTGG
>WJJW01000087.1 GCA_014729455.1 Candidatus Eiseniibacteriota bacterium | reverse complement strand
ATAACATGGGGAGCGATCGAGCAGATCCTGCTGTTCCTCGTGTCTGTATTCGTCTTCTCGTGTCTGATCTCGATCTTCATCCGCAGGCGGTCCGTCCTCAGGGCGTACATCTCTCTCGCCGTGCTCGCTGGCTCCGCCCTCACCCTCGGCTTCGGGATCGCCGGGTACTGCTTGCGCCTGCCGGAGTCGCCATCCGCGGGGTTGGTGCCCATCGTGGTCGGGGCCGTCTACTACGCCGCCCAGAACTTCTTCTTGAACGCCGCGCCCGAGCGGGGAGCGGATCACCCCTTCCTGGCGCTGTCGCAGCTCTTTGGGCTCGCCACCGTGGTCCTGGTCGCCGTCGAGGCGCTCCAGCGGCTTTTCGCGAACTCGATCCAGCGTGTGGTTCTCGCGCGCCGCCGCGGGCACACGGTCGTCTACGGACTCGGAGAGATCGGATCCCACCTCATCGAGGACCTCGCGGAGCAGCGGCGGTCCGAGTCGAAGCGACCCTGGGGGATGTTCGAGGGACCGGTCGTCGTGGAGATCGATCGGGAGAACGACCTGATCGACAAGGTCCGGGACCACGGGGTCCCGATCGTCTTCGGCGATGCCACCGACGAGCGGCTGCTGAAGCAGGTCTCGGCCGACCGGGCATCCGAGATCTTCTTCGTGACCGGAAGCGATGAGGCGAACTTCGAGGGGGTGTCGGATCTCCTCCACCTGCTTGCGAGACCTCACGGGACCGAACAGGACGGATCCCGAGCCGGGGATCCGATCCGGATCTATCTCCACCTCCGCTACCCGGAGGTCGGTCGCGTGCTCGAGGTGGCGGCCGAATCGCCGACGATCCCGCGGGCACGCCCCGTGATCGTCCGATCCTTTAACGTCTTCGATCAGGCTGCTCAGGATGTGCTGGTCGAAGACGTCCTGCCCCGGAGACCGCGCGAATCGGACGAGGTGGCCCACTTCGTGATCGTCGGTTTCGGGACCATGGCGAAGGTACTCGCCCTGCACCTCGCCGAGCTGGCGCACTTCGAGAACTGCAGGCGAACCAGGATGACCATCGTGACCGCCCCGCGCGACAGAGAGAAGGTGGAGCGGTTCAAGATCCTCCATCCGCGGCTGTTCCCCGAGCAGGCGGGTCTCGATCCCTGGATGCCCGATGAGGCGATGGATCACTGGTCGTATGGGGTGAGGCTGAAGGACGTGCATCGCCCGGGCGAGGATCCCGAGGACCGCGGGATCGATTTCGTCTGCAACGGAGGATGGATCGAGCACCGCGGGGCGCCGCGAGCCGACGATTTCATCGATCGGATCGTGACGCTGGCAGGGGCGTCCCGGGTGCGGCCGTTCGTGTTCATCTGCAAGGAGACCGACGAAGAGAACGCCGCGCTGGCCCAGGAGCTGAGAGCGGAGCTGAACGAGCGGCTGCAGAAGGCGGAGGCGGGACGTCTCTCCGTCCTCGCCTATGTTCCCGAGCGGCCCAAGCTGACGAGGCTGATTCGCGATCTTCGGGTCGAGGACCTCCTGAGCTTCGGGGCGTCCGAGGAGGTCTGCTCGCACGAAGCGCTCACCCTTCCGCTGCAGCGTCAGCTCGCCGAGGCCATCGCGCGCTACTACTTCGAGAAGTACGGGGGGGAATCGAGCCGGTTCACCGAACTCAAGCTCTGGGCGCGGCGCTCCAATCTGTCCGCCGCCGCACATCTGAACATCAAGCTGGCGGCACTGGGGAAGAGGATCGTGCTCCGGCGCGAAGGGGGCGGTGCGGACCCTCTCGGGGAGGTCCCCGAGAGCAAGCGGGAGACCATCGCCAGGATGGAGCACAACCGGTGGCTCGCGGAGCGGCTGCTGACCGGCTGGACGTTCGGTCCGCGCGACGATACCCGGAAGAAGCGACCCGCTCTAGTGGACTGGAGCCATCTGAGCGAGTCGGAGGCGAAAAAGGATCGCGATCAGGTGCAAGCGGTTCTGCAATTCTGTTCTTCTCGCGGGGAGCTGGCCCTCCGGTCGCTCGAAGACGGGGCGGCGGATCGGAGCGGTCGAAACGCCGCGAGCGGACGGTGATCCCGGCCGATGGCCACCGACCTGCTTGTCGTCTGCGGCCCGAACGCCTCCGGTAAGACCCGCCTGGCTGTGGATCTCGCCCTCGTCTACGATGGCGAGATCCTATCCGCGGACTCGCGTCAGGTCTACCGGGGAATGGACCTGGGGACCGGGAAGGATCTGCAGGAGTACGAAACGGATCGCGGGACGATCCCGGTCCATCTCATCGACCTCGTCGAACCGACCGAGCAGTACACGCTTCAGCACTACATCGAGGACTTTCGCCGGAAGTTCGGGGCGATCTCCCGGACCGGCCGCCTGCCGATCCTCGCCGGCGGAACCGGTCTGTACATCGAGGCGGTTCTCCGGGGATATCGCGTTCCGAACGTGCCCGAGGATCCCAACCTTCGTGAGCGACTCATGCACGAAACCAAGGCCGACCTCGAAGCACGGCTCCGCGATCTCGATCCCGATCTCTTCGCTCGTACCGATCGCAGCAGCAAGAAACGGGTCGTGCGCGGGATCGAGATCGCCCTGCGCGCCCCGGAAGAAGCGCATGGCTCGGGGCGGGCCGCGCCGCCGTTCACGCGGCCGCTCGTCCTCGGAGTTCGCTGGCCCCGCCGGGAGCTGATCGAGCGGATCGATCACCGCCTGGACGCGCGGCTCGATGCAGGGATGGTCGGGGAGGTCCGCGCTCTCCTCGCCGCCGGAGTGCCGGCCGAACGACTTCTCCTCTTCGGGATGGAGTACAAGCTCATCACGCGGTACCTGCTGCGGGAGATTTCCGAGCAGGAGATGGTCGAGAGGCTCCGGATCGAGATCCACCAGCTGGCGAAGCGGCAGATGACCTGGTTCCGGGGGATGGAACGACGCGGAGTCCCGATCCACTGGATCGAACGGGCCGACCTCGCTCAGGCGCGCCGAATCGTCGATGCCGCTCGGGCCGGCCGACGCTGATCGGCTCTTCCCCTGCCTCCACGTGGCCGCGTCGCCTCCTTCGATCTGTCGGCCGATCGGCGATCTTGTCCTGGTGGATCCCGGTTTCCTGCTCTCCCGAGACGCGCGTGTCTTTCCCGATGAGGAACGCAGACTGCCGATCCGCTACCCGTATCCGTATCTCGAGGAGTCGACGGT
>WJJW01000086.1 GCA_014729455.1 Candidatus Eiseniibacteriota bacterium | reverse complement strand
GGTACAGGGTGACGAAGGTCGGCTCGGAGGCCCAGCGGCCGAGCCACCAGATTCCGAGGATCACGACCGCCGTCCCGATGAGGAGGACGATCCGCCGTCCCCCCGCAAGCCCCTGCGCGCGGTCGAGCAGCCCGTTGTTCGATCGGTTCTGTGCCATAGGGGTCCCGGCTCGCTCCTACTGAAGGGTCATGATCGTTCGGTACGCGTCGGTCAGTTTGTTGCGCAGCTCCACGAGGAGCTCGAGGGAGAGGGAGGCTTCCTCGGCCGCGGCCATGAGCTGGTGGATCTCGACCGGCTCGCCGCGCAGGAACGCCTCGATCAGCCCTTTCGCGTCGGCCTGTAGATCGGAGGCGTCGTTGATCGCCTTCTTCAGGAGATCCGAGAAGTCGAGACCGTCCCCGCGGGGGGAGACCCGCTCGGGGAGAATGTCGCCTCGCCGGAGGATGCTCTGGCCGGGCCGGATCGCTTCGCTCATCGGCTCAGCCCCGGACGTCGATCCGCTGCCCGGTCGGGTGACCGAGGGTCGAGGCGTCCGTCCGTCCCGGCCCGTAAGTCAGCGGCCCCAGCTCCGCGATCTGTGCGAAGTACTCCCTCTCTTCCGGGGTCAGGCGGCTCCACAGGGACGGGTTCGCCGCGGCCTCGCGGCCCGTTTCGTCGGGAGGGGACGGCTCCCGCCGTCTCCCGCCGGAAGCGGAGGGCGGATCGATCGGCGGGCGGGGCGGGATCGGGCCTTGGATGTTCATGGTTCTCTCCTCCCCTAGATCTCGAGCGCGCGGCGGAGCATGCTCTTCGCCGCCTTGAAGACCACGGCGTTCGCCTCGTGGAGGCGCCGCGCGAGCATCAGGTCGACCATCTCCGAGGTCACGTCGACGTTCGGCCGCTCGACGAACCCCTTCTCGTCGGCGTCAGGGTGGCCGGGATCGTAGACGAGCCGCCCCGGCCGGGGATCCGCGTCGACCCGGATCGAGACCCTCCCGGTCTCGGGATCGACCTCGCAAGTGCCGACCTGCCGGCGGTAGGCAGTTCCTTCCGGGGTCTTCGTGGTCTGGGCGTTGGCGATGTTCGCGGCGATGATCTCCATGAACTTCGCCTGGACGGCCATCCCCTCCGCGCTCCGCGCGAGGGACGGCATCAGCACCTTCGCCCGCTCAATGCCGGCATTCCCGCCCCCTGATGGCGACGCCGGGCTAGCCATCGCGACCGATCGCCTTCCGGATGGAGGAGTACGCTCCGCGCAGCAGGCGCGCCTCGACTTCGTAGCGGATCGTGGTGTCCGCCAGGAGGCTCATGTCCTCGACGAGATCCTTCTCGGTTCGCTGCGCCCTTTCGCCCGCCTGGAGCGCTTCGGAGAAGCCGCTCTCGGAGCTCGCGTTCCGGGCCGTGGCGATCCGGTCGGCGATCGATCGATGGACCGACATCGTCTCGTCCAGACCGCGCCGGAGCTTGCTCGCCATCGATGAGGTTCCGAACAACGCTTGGATCATCTCCCCTCCCTCTGCCGTCCGTCCGTCAGATGGATGCAACCGGCGTACCAGACGGCCTTCCTCGACGAGAGGAATCGCGGCGGGGATCTAGTCGATTGATCGCCAGCGTGTTCCGGGCCGCGGAGCGGCGGCGCTCGGAGGCGCGACGCGCCCGATCCGCCGATCGAGGAGCCGGCTGGAACGGTCGAACCGGAAGAGTCTGCCGAAGCACGCGGCGTACCCTTCCGGTCCTCGAAGATCGGGAAGATCGGTGCGGACGGCTCAGGCCGCCTCGGCGGCGGGATCGCTCCGGCCGGTCTCCTCCTGCATCCGGCGGATCGCCTCGAGAGCCCGGGCGATCGCGCCGTACCAGTTGCCCGGCTCGTCCTGGCGGCAGATCTCGGCGGAGGGGTACCAGCTTCCCCATCGCCAGTCGGGGTCGAGGGTCGTCAGCACGCAGGTCGGCACCCCGAGCGCCGCGGAGAGGTTTGGGATCGCCGTCTCGGTGGAAACGACCAGGTCGAGGTTCCGGATCACCAGAGCGGTGTCGTAGAAGTCGTGGGCGTGGCAGAGCGGCTGGGGAAGTCCGTGCTCCTCCGCCTCCCGCTCCCGGTGCCCCTTGTGCAGCGAGACCCACTCGACGCCGGGAGCCTTCAGCAACAGCGAAAGCTCCTCCAACCGGGTCGACCGGACGGCGTCGTACGGGAACCGCGGGTTCCCGGCCCAGTTCAGCCCGATCCGCAACGGGCCCGGCTCTTTCCTGCTTTCCGAGAGGCGGAACGGGTCCGCGGAGGGGATCCGGTCGATCGTATCCACTCCCAGCAGGTACGGGAGGCTCATCGACCGGCACCAGACGTCGACCTCGAGCCCGGCGAGGTCCGTGACGACCTCCAGATCCTCGGAGATCGTCCCGACCAGGCGCGAGAGCGGGCGCGGGACCCGGGAGACGACGCGATCGAAGCGACCCAGCAGCTCGGGGAAGAACCGACTCATCAGGATCGTGTCGCCGAGCCCCTGTTCCGGGATCACCGCCAGCGTTCCTCCGGGAGCCGGGCCGTCCGTCCACTCGGGAGCCTCGACCTCCGGGGCGACCCCGGAGATCTCGCGCCTCCGCTCGCAGAGGGGGAACCCGCGCGCGAGATCGTCCACCTGGAGGAACAGGTAGCCGAGATTGAACTGCGCCTGCGCGAAGTCGCCGGCCCGCTGGAACGCTTCCTTCGCCTCCGCGCGTCTCCCGAGCCCGCGGTAGGCCATTCCCAGGTTCGTCAGCGCGGCCCGGTTGCCGCGATCCTGCGCGAGGATCCGCTCGCAGACCTCGATCGCGCGTCCGTGATCCCCGATCCGGTTGAGGGCGATCGAGAGGTTCAGCCAGGTCGCCTCGACTCCCGGGCTCTCCTTGACGGAGTCGAGGAACACCTCCAGCGCCGCGAAGGGCTCTCCCCGATCAAGGAGCAGCCGCCCCAGGGCGTTGCCGCAGCGGGAGTGCGGAGCGCCGCAGCGCAATGCCAGCCGGTACTCCCCGACGGCGAGGTCCAGGTTGCCGAGCTTCCGGTACGCATGGGCAAGGAGCTCGTGATGGGAGGCCGCCGTGGGAGCCGCCCGCACGGCCCGCACCAGGAACGATGCCGCCTCCCCGGCATCGCCCCGCTGCAGGCGGAGCCGACCGAGGGAACCGAGGACCGCGGGGTCGTCCGGGTCTTCGTCCAGGAGCGACCGGTACGCGCGTTCCGCCCGGCTGAGCTTCCCCTTCCGGTGGAGGTCGATCGCCCGTTCAAGCGGCCTTTTCATTCCACCGGTCCTGCCAGGCGATCACGTTCAGGTAGCACTCGAGGCGGTTGCGCTCGAGCCGCTCCAGGAGAGGGTTCTGATGGTACGGGAGCAGATGGGCGGCCATCTCCCGGAGCCAGGGAGCCTGCAGCGAGAACAACGCTCCCAGTCCGAAGACCGCGGGAACGCAGATCCACCCGAGCTCTTCCTCCTTGCCGACCAGGAAATCCTCGATCGCGGTGAGGACGCCGTTGCGCGGGCCTCCCTCCTGGAGGGCGCAGGCCCACGAACCCATCCCCCGGAACCCTCCGTCGATCGTTCCGGGATCGTCCAGCGTCACCCCGCGATCCCACGTGTGCGAGTGGCGGTGCTCCGCGGGAATCGAGGGGGGATCGTAGTAGAGATCCCGCCGTCCCCACGGCCAGGAGACGTCGTGGTAGAAGACCAGGAACGGCCTTCCGTTCGTCCGGGTCCGCTCCCAGATCTTCGTCGACTCGTTGAGGACCGTGTAGTAGTTGTGATCCCCGTCCACCAGGTACGCGTCGGCATCGATTCCGTCGAGGACATCCAGGCTCCGCGCCCGCACCAGCTCGGCGTTCGGCTCGCTGGCAAAGAGATCCTCCGCCTCGCGGGAGGGGGACGGATCGACCGCGATCAGCCTGCCATCCCGGCTCCGGGTCCACTCGAGCAGGAGCCGGGTCATCGTTCCGTACTCGGATCCGATCTCGACGATTTCCTTCGCTCCAGAGATCCGCAGCGCCGGGAGCAGGATCCCCGCGTGCTCCGCCATGGAGTGGATGAGCATGTCCGCCATGTCACTCTCCTTTGAAAAGACCGAAGAACAGATCGATGTCGATGCGCCCGGTCCAGCGCCCGAGCCGATCGGAGCGAAGCGCGAGCAGAGAGGGGTCCTCCCGCACGAGATAGAGATCGCCGTGGAGGGGCTCGTAGCCGCGCTTGGCGATCCGGTCGTGGGAAAGCCGGATCGCGTGCGCGGGATCCGGGTCGTCCGCGCGACGGATCTTCGCCCCGGTCAGGCGCAGGATCTCGCCCGGGACTCCGATCGAGACCCCCAGGCCGCCGACTGCCGGCTCCCGCAGCTCGATCGTGAGGCGGATCCAGGTCCTCCCCTCCTCGTTCGGACGGTAGGAGACGATCTCCGCCTCGTCCGCGTTGAAGCCGCGGCCGGTATCCCAGTAGAGCACGAGGGGGCGTTCGCCGTGCCGCGACTGGAACGCGCAAGGATCGACGCGGCGGAGGTAGATCGCCGCGACCGCCTCGGCGATCTCGATCCCGATCGAACGCGCGAACCCGAACGGCCAGTGGAGACAGTCGGACGGGAGGCTCGCGATCTGATGGGCCGAGAGGTGTTCCCTTTCCCAGAGGTCCAGACCCACCGGCTCGATCAACGTGCGGGAGCTCTCCGAGCCGAAGTTCTCGTCGTGTCGCCAGGCTCCGAAGAGACCGATCTCGTGCTCGCTCGGCCGGGCGACCGCGCGCACGCAGACCGCCCGGCAGTAGCTCCGCAGTCGATCGCACGGTTGGTCCGGGCCGATCTCGCGAATCTCCCCCCAGAGCCCGGCGAAGGTGAGCAGGCCGCGCTGGATCGCGGTGATCTGATCCCGTTGCTCGGCGGGGATGCGGAACTCGTCGAGGATCGGCTCTCCGTCCGGCCGGTGTCCGAGCGTGGTCCCGCAGTCCGCCATCAGGCTCTGCTCGAAGACCTCCGGGGAGCGGACGAAGCTGTGCGCCAGCGCGACCGGTTGACCGTTCTCCGCGAGCCAGCCCTCGGCCGGCGCACCCGTCGCCTGGGTCCGATGGACCCCGTCGTTCGTCACCAGATACAGCCCGTGGGTCCGCAGAGGGATCCCCTCCGCGGCGAAGATCTTCTCGATCCCACCCTGGATGGTCCCCTGGTAGCCCAGATCGACCACGGCGACGGTCCCGCGCTCGATCCCCCCGCACGCGCGGCGGAGGTGCGCGAGCAACGCGGCGCGGCACCGGGCGCTCGAGGCGACGACCTGGCGCCGCAGCTTCGGGTCTTCACAGATCCGGCGGGTCAACGCGTCGATCCCGTCGGGGTCGAGCAGGACGTCCGGCCGCCGCTTCCACGGATGATCCGTCCGGATTCCGAGCTGCTCGAGCAGGCGGTCTCGCGAGAGCCGGCTCGGCCGGCGGATGAAATCGCGGATCTCCTCTTCGGAGCCGTGGACCATCGCCGCCTTGCGGACGACGTAGCGGGAGAGGTAGACCTCCGCGGCCGCCAGCGACGGATCGACCCGGTTCAGCACCGCCTGGAGGACGCGCCCCTCGCGCATGAGGCAGAGCGCGGCCCGGGCGTCGATCTCCCGGCATCGCCGGGCCGCCCATTCGCCGAAACCGGTGACCACCGGCCCGAGGATCCCCGCGCCCCATCGTTCGTAGGGATCCCGATGGGCATGGATCGCCAGGCTCCGGACGTGATGCAATCCGTGATCCGGGCCGAGAACGGCGTCGCTCCGTTCGCGGGTCGTTTCCGGCAGCTCGGCGGCGATCATCGCGTCGAACGGTTCCGGGTTCTTGGGAAACCAATGCGACGCGATCCCGAACGTCTCCGCGCCGAGAACGTCGGCTTCCTCGTTGTCGCCGACGTGCAGGATCCGCGACGGCGGGACCCCCGATTCCTCGATCAGGATCCGATGGAGGCCCTGCTGCTTGGACAGGCCGTGCTCGCACGAGGCGAGGACGAAGTCGGCTTCCAGATCGACGAGGCCGCGGAGCTGCTCCGCGCGGAAGTAGGTGTCGGAGACGAGCGCGATCCGCAGACCCCGTTCCCGGGCGAAGCCGGCGAGGTCGCGCACGTCGGGATGGGTTCGCACGATCTCCCGTTCCACCTCGAGCTCGATCGGCGCGACCTGCCGCGGATCCATCC
>WJJW01000085.1 GCA_014729455.1 Candidatus Eiseniibacteriota bacterium | reverse complement strand
GGAGGTCAGAGACGTGCGGCCTCCGTCCACGTCGGCCGCGCCGGCGTCGCCGCCGGGGGGGCCGTTGGCGGTGAAGAAACAGGTTCCTCCGGTGGGCGACTGCGCGTCGGTAGACGGCTGCGGACCGGTCCCGACGGGCACCCCCCGTTCCCAGATCCCGGAGGTCGCGTCATCGCCGGCGGCGCCGACGATCCATCCGGGATCCTCGCCCTCGAAGTCGTCGTAGAACCGTGTCGCGAGCCCGACGCGGAACCGGTTTCGCTCGGCGGGGGCGAGCGGTGGATCGAACGCGGTCCGCCCCTCGACGTCCTGGGCGTAGAGGTGATAGGCGACGATCGATCCGGCCGGTTGCGGTGGCAGCTCCGCTTCGTAGCGCATCGCGCCCCCGGAGGGTCGCAGAGGGACCCGCCGGTCCGGTCCCGCATCGACGGAGTAGTGGACGAACAGGCTGTCCTCCCACAGCGGCGCCACGCTCTCGATCCGAGCGGCGATCCGGTAGCTCCGCGCCCGGAGGGACGGATCGTCGATCGGCTCGTGTGTGATCCGCACGCGCAACGGTCGGGCGAGCGTGGCGACGAGCGCGACCGCGGCCTGGACGTTGCGCCGGAGGAAGTCGAAATCGTTCAGCGACGGCCCGATCCGATCGTTGGACGTGTGGTAGAAGGGGTTGCGATAGCCGGTGTCCTCGTGCAGGAACAGGGCGGGATATCCGTTGTCCCAGAACGACTGGTGATCGGAGCTTCCGGAGCTCAGGAATCCGTGATCCAGAGGATGATCCGGCAGGTAGAGGGGGATCGTCGCGAACGCGAGCTCCCGGAGATCCGGCCGCGGGCCGCCGCCGATCAGGTCGAGGTCGCCGGAAGTACCAGGGGGAAGGTAGCCGAGCATGTCGAGGTTGATCGCCGCGCGGATGTCGAGCCCCTGTTCCCGGGCGTGGCTCGCCCACGCCTCGCTCCCGTAGAGTCCCTGCTCTTCCCCGCCAAAGGCGAGGTAGACGATCGTGGCTTCGAACTCGTGGCGGGCGAACAGGCGGGCCGCCTCGACCACACCGGCGGTCCCGGAGGCGTTGTCGTCGGCGCCCGGTGCGGGTCCCGCCCGACTGATCGAATCGTAGTGGCCGCAGATCACCACGATCTGTCCCGGGGCGATGAGGCCGGGCTGCACGGCGACGACGTTGTCGCACCAGGACCAGGGGGCGTAGTCGAAGCGGGTGACGTCGTCGATTCCGAAGCGTCGGAACCGCTCCAGCAGGTACTCTCCCGCGTCGTGGCACCCACCGGCGTCGCTCCGGCGGTCGCCGAACTCCTCGAGATCCTGCGCGGTGCGCCGAAGCGAGTCGGCGTCGACGCCGTGCACGAAATGGAAGACGGCGGAATCGACCTGCGCGGGGGCCGCCGGTGCGGTCCGCTTCGTTTCGGGAGCGGCCGGGATCGAACGCTCGGGGATCGCGATCAGGTCGAACCGACCCGCCAGGGAGTCGACCGCCCCGGACATGCCGGCGAGCACCGCCGTGTTCGCGCTGCGCCAGAGCACCTCTCCGAAGGCGGAGAGCGGCGCCCCCCCGGGATCGGCGCGCGGATCGGTGGAAACGATCAGGTAGGTCCGATCCGCCCGCTTGCGGCCGATCGGCTCGGCCTCGAAGCCGGCATCCCGGAGCGCGACGGTCGTCTCCTCGGTTCCCCAGACGAGGGCGCTCTCCTCGAGAATCCGCGCCGGCGCGGCGTTCGCAGAGGTGAAGAGCGGGACGCGATAGAGCTGATCCGGGCCCTCGAGCGGGACCCGGATCAAGACGGGCCGATCAGACTCCGCGCGGGCGAACCCGACCCCGAGAAGAAGGAGAACCCCGAGAAGGCCCCAACCAACCCCTGGTCGGAATCGCAGTCGCTCCATCGCCCCCCCTTCGGGAATCAGAGCAAGTGGGTCTGGATCAGCTCGGCGATCTTCTCCTTCGGCTGGACACCGGAGAAGCGGTGCACTTCCTTGCCGTCCTTGAACAGGATCACGGTCGGAACCGCCATGATTCCGAAGCGCTGAGCCGTCTGCGGCGCCTCGTCGATATCGAGCTTGCTGACCGCCACCCGGTCGCCGTACTCGTCGGCGAGGGCGGTGATCGTCGGCTCCAGCGCCTTGCACGGGCCGCACCAGGTGGCGCCGAAGTCGAGCAAGGCCGGCTTGTCGCCCTTCTCGATCACCTCGGCGTAGTTCGAATCGTTGACATGTTGCAGTGCGCTCACGCGTATCCTCCTCTCCTCTCTCCGTCTATTCCGTTCGTCGCTTCTGTTCGTAGCTTAGCGGATCTCCGCGCTAGTCTCCGAACTGGACGCCCTGCGCCAGCGGCAGCTCGTCGCTCCAGTTCAGCGTACAGGTTTGCCGCCGCATGTACGCCTTCCAGGAGTCGCTTCCCGCCTCGCGGCCGCCGCCGGTCTCCTTCTCCCCGCCGAAGGCGCCGCCGATCTCGGCGCCCGAAGTGCCGATGTTCACATTGGCGATCCCGCAGTCGCTCCCCTCGTGCGAGAGGAACCGCTCGGCCGCCTGCAGGTTCCGGGTGAAGATCGCACTCGACAGACCCTGATCGACCCCGTTGTGCATCTCGATCGCCTCGTCGAGCGAGCGGAAGGGGAACAGGTAGAGGATCGGCGCGAATGTCTCCTGGCGGACGATCTCCATCATCGGGTTCGCCTTGACGATCGCCGGCTCGACGTAGTACCCGGGACGGTCCAGCGGCTTCCCTCCGCAGACGATCTCGCCCCCCTGCTGCCGGATCGTCTCGAGCGCCTCCTGCATCGTCCGGACGGCGTCGCCGTCGACCAGCGGGCCCATCACCGTATCCGGGTCGAGCGGATCGCCGATCTGCACGGTCCGGTAGGCGTCGGCGAGCCGGCGCGTCAATTCCTCGGCGATCGGCTCGGCGATGAAGATCCTTCGGGTGGTCGTGCAGCGCTGCCCCGCGGTCCCGACCGCACCGAAGAGGATCGCCCGGAGGGCAAGCTTCAGGTCCGCGTCCTCCATCACGACAATTGCGTTGTTTCCGCCCAGCTCGAGCAACGATCGGCCGAGACGCTTGCCCACCACCTCGCCGATCCTCTTGCCCATCGGGGTGGAGCCGGTGGCGCTGATCAGCGGGAGCCGCGGATCGTTGATCATCTTCTCACCGATGGTCGATCCGCGGCCGATCGCGAGGTTGAACACGCCGTGCAGCCCCTGCGCGTCCATCACCCGGTTGACGATGTTCTGCGTGGCGATCGCGCAGAGCGGCGTCAGCGAAGAGGGCTTCCAGATCATGGTGTCCCCGCAGACGGCGGCGATCATCGCGTTCCAGCTCCAGACCGCGACCGGGAAGTTGAAGGCGGTGATGATCCCGATCGTGCCGAGCGGATGCCACTGTTCGTACATCCGGTGCCGCGGCCGCTCGCTGTGCATCGACAATCCGTAGAGCTGGCGGGAGAGACCGACGGCGAAGTCGCCGATGTCGATCATCTCCTGCACCTCGCCTTGGCCCTCGGTGTAGATC
>WJJW01000084.1 GCA_014729455.1 Candidatus Eiseniibacteriota bacterium | reverse complement strand
GAGCACGTCGAGGTCCTGGCCGGGCATCCGGAACCGCTTCGTCACGCCGGAGGCGCGTACGACCGGGCTACTCATGGCGGATCGCCTCCACCGGGTCGAACCGCGAGGCCCACCAGGCCGGCAGGAGCGTCGCCAGCACGCACAGCACCAGCACGGCGACCTCGACCACCACGATGTCGAGCGCCTCGACACGGACCGGCAGGCTGTCGATGAAGTAGATGTCCCCGGGCAGCTTGATGAACTCGTAGCGGTCGAGCGCCCAGCAGAGCGCGAGCCCGAGCACCGTCCCGATCGCCATCCCGGTCCCGCCGATCGAGATCCCCTGCAGGACGAAGAGCTTGCGGATCGAAGCGCGCGAGGCGCCCATCGACTTCAAGATCCCGATCTCCCTGCGCTTGAATTTCACCATCATGATCTGCACCGAGGCGATGTTGAAGGCGGCGACCAGGATGATCAAGGCGAGGATCAGGAACATCACCTGCTTCTCGGTGCGCATCCAGGAGAAGAGGTTGGCGTTCAGACCGATCCAGTCGTTGGTCCGGTAGGGAAACCCGCCGAGCGCGGAGAGGATCGCTTCGGCGGTTCGCGGCGCCTCGTACATCCGCGCGACCCGCACCTCCAGCGCGGTGACGCGATCGCCGAGGTCGAAGAACTCCTGCGCCTCGCGCAGATGGATGAACCCCATTCCGGCGTCGTACTCGTACATCCCCGACCGGAAGACGCCGGAGAGGACGAACGAGCGGACCTTCGGCACGAACCCGACCGGGCTCGGCTTCATCCCTTTCGGCGAGATGAGCTGCAGCCTTTCGCCGATCGAGAGCTGGAGCGCATCGGCGAGATGGACCCCCAGGATGATGCCCGGGGTTCCTCCCGGTTCGGGCTCCAGGGGCGGTGCCCCGGGCACGGTCTCGATGTAGCGGGTCGTCGCCGTGACCGAGTCCTTCAGCTCCGGGAGGATCCCCTTGATGACCCCGCCGTCCGCACGGCCATCGGCGGTCATCATCGCCTTTCCGTAGACGAACGGGGCGACCGCCTCGACGTCCGGCACGCGCCGGACGATCTCGGCCAGGGAGTCCGGCCGGCCGAGCCCCTGGTCGCCGAAGCGGAGGACGATCACGTGTGCGTTCGTGCCGACGATCCGCTCCTTCACCTCCGTCTCGAAGCCGTTCATGACCGCCAGCACGATCAGGAGCGCGGTGACCCCGAGGGTCACGGCCATGACGGTGATCATCGTGATGAAGGAGAGGAAGATCCGACCGCGGTGCGGGATCAGGTGCCGACGGGCGACGAAGAACTCGTACGACACGCTCCTCCCTAATCGACGTCGAAGACGAGCGGATCGGCTTCCTGGGGGATCGACGTCGGATACTCCCCCGTGAAGCAGGCGAGGCAGTAGGACTGGGGCGCCTTCACGGCGGCCCGAAGGTCCTCGGTCGTCAGGTATCCGAGCGAATCGGCGCCGATGTACGAGCAGATCTCCTCCACGCGCATCCGGCTCCGGATCAGCTCCACCTTCCGCGGCGTGTCGATCCCGTAGTAGCACGGGTTCTGGATCGCGGGGCTGGAGACCCGGAAGTGGACCTCCTTGGCGCCGGTCTTGCGCAGCAGGCGGACGAGCTGCCGGCTGGTCGTCCCCCGCACGATCGAATCGTCGACGACGACGATCCGTCTCCCCTCCAGGATCTCGACGACCGGATTGAACTTCACGCGCACGGCGTCGACCCGACTGCGTTGGCCGGGGCGGATGAAGGTCCGGCCGACGTAGTGGTTGCGGATCAGGCCGAGCTCGAAGGGAATCTCCGACTCGTCGGCGTAACCGAGCGCGGCGCTGTTCGAGGAATCCGGCACCGCGATGACGACGTCCGCGTCGACGGGATGGCGGCGCGCGAGCAGGCGGCCCAGCTCGCGACGGACCGCGTTCACGCTCTCTCCGAACACGTGCGAATCGGGCCGGGAGAAGTAGATCTGCTCGAACATGCAGAACGAATGCTGCCTTCCCGTCCGGACCATTCGGCTGTGGATCCCGTCGGCGTCGAGCACGATCATCTCTCCCGGCTCGATCTCGCGGATGAAGTGCGCGCCGAGGATGTCGAGAGCGCAGCTCTCCGACGCGAGGATGTGCATCCCGTCGTACGAGCCGAGGGCCAGCGGCCGGAAGCCTCGCGGGTCCCGGTACCCGATGATCTGCTTCTCGTTCATGACCAGGCAGCTCATCGCCCCCTCCACGGCGTCGACCGCCTCCAGAAGCCGCTCGGGGAGAGTCGGCGCCTTGGAGCGCGCCACCAGGTGCAGGACGATCTCGGAGTCGGTCGTCGTCTGGAAGATCGAGCCGGCCCGCTCCATCCGTCGCCGGAGCTCCTTGGCGTTGGTCAGGTTCCCGTTGTGGGCGATCGCGAGCTTGCCGCCCTTGTAATCGACGAGGATCGGCTGGACGTTGCGCAGCTTCGTCGCCTTGCCGGTGGTGGCGTAGCGATTGTGTCCGATCCCCATCCGGCCGTTCAGGGCGCGCCGCTGGCTCTCGGTGAAGATGTCGGAGACCAGACCGAGCCCGCGGTGGACGCGGGTCTTGGTCCCGTTGTGGACGACGATCCCGGCCCCCTCCTGGCCGCGATGCTGCAGCGCGTACAGGGCGTAGTAGATCAGGTCGACGACGTTGCCGTGCCCGAAAACGCCGACGATGCCGCACTCCTCGTGGAAGCCGCGATCCTCCATCGAACCTCCTCGAATCTCCGGGAGGACGTTCACTCCTCGACCGGCAGCCAGGGAGCCGGATCGTCCGGCCGGATCCGCCGGTGCTCTTCCAGATGCGGGTGGACCAGGAGCCCCCGCCGCGGCCCGGCGCAGAGAACCGCCTCCTCCGTCCAGGCGCTCTGCTCGTCGGGGCTGCCCTTCCTCCAGCTTAGACCCCAGAGCACGCCGCGCGCGAGGCGCCATCCATGCGGGGCGTGCGGGCGCAGCGCCAGCGGAGTGCGCGCGAGATCCCGATCCGGATCCCAGGCGAGGGTCCACAGCGGGGCGGCCTCCCCGGGAACCGGGGGCCGCAGAGCCGCTTCCTCTCCCGACCTCCGGATCGCCGCCGCCTCCTTGTTGGGGTTCCAGAGCTCGCCGCTCCGGCGCAGAGCGAGAAGGACCGGCTCGATCTCGCCGGTTTCCGGACCGCCCAGCTCCCACAGGATGCGCCGCTCGACGCGGGCGAGCCGGTCTCCGAAACCGAGCGAATCCCGCAGCGCCCCTTCGGCCGTGAGAGCGGTCGGGTCGGCGTTGCGCAGGGTGACGAGGATCTGCGTCCAGCCGATCATCACGCCTCCACCGCCGCGACGAGGGCGCGGAAGAGGAAGAGTCCCGGCCCTTCGTCGGAACCGGCGCCCGGATCTTCGCCCGGCGGGCGGAGCGCCACCGGAACCTGCGCGGCCAGAAGGGCCCGTTCCGGGTGCGGCATCAGCGCCAGGACGTTGCCGGCGGCGTTCGTGATCCCGGCCGCCGCGGCCGGGCTTCCGTTCGGATTCCACGGGAAGGCCGCAGCCGGCGCCCCTTCCGGGGTCCGGTAGGAGAGGGCCACGAACTCGGAGAGACGGGCGGCGACGCCGGGATCCCGGGTCGCGAACCGACCTTCCGCGTGCGCCATCGGGATCGGGACGATCCGCTCCCCCATCCCGCGGGTGAACAGGCAGCGGTCCCCCGCCGGGCCGCGGCCGAGGAGCGTCCAGCGGGTGTAATAGCCGTCCCGTCCCGGCATCCGGTTCGGGGCGAGAGCGAGGTCGAGCCCTCCGGGACGGATCCCCGGGACCAGCCCCGACTCGACGAGCACCTGGGCTCCGTTGCAGATCCCGAGCACCGGCGCCCCTTCCGTCGCGCGGCGTCCGATCAACTCGAGGATCGGCAGCCGGGCGGCGACCGCTCCCCCCCGGATCCGGTCCTGGTAGGAGAATCCACCCGGGATCACGTAGGCCGAGAAGCGGCCGAGATGCTCCGCGGGCTCGTTCCAGCGGACGATCGCGGGCCGGCCGCCTGCCGCCGCGATCGCCCGGGCGGTTTCCGGCTCGCAGTTGCTTCCGGGAAGCTGGAGCACGGCGATGCGCCCGTTCAGGATCGGCCTCCTTCCATCCAGTCGCCCAGCCTCGCCGCCCACGGCTCCCACAGCGCCCGGGTCTCGATGGCGCAGAGCGTCCGCTCCCCTTCGCGCAGGACGAGCGTCTCCTCGCCGCGGACCGTCCCGATCGGGATCGCCCGCGCGCCCGCCCGCTCGAGCGTCGCCCGCAGCTCCGCCTCCCGCTCCGGCGCGACCTCGAGAAG
>WJJW01000083.1 GCA_014729455.1 Candidatus Eiseniibacteriota bacterium | reverse complement strand
TAGCGCGGGTCCCGACGGGACCCCCGGCAACGGGGACGACGTACGCATCGGTGCGGGCCCGGCGAACGGCGACGGCAGCTTCGACCGGTTCGCCCTGACCGTCGACCCGGACGACATCGGCTACATCTATCTGGCCGCGAAGCTGGGTGAGGACGAAACGCCGGCGGATTCGCGGCTCGCGATCCGCTTCGACCAGATCTATCCGGTGGTCGACGCCGAGCACGTCTTCGATCCGTGGAACCCGTACGAGATCTACGACGAAGGCGACTACCTGAACATCCGGCTCTTGCTGGACGACCGGATCAACGACACCGGCGACACGGGGCGCAACGACGTCGCCCACGTCTGGGCCGATCTCAGCCGGATCGACTCGACCGGCGTGATCGCCGCCGGCTTCTCCACCGCGCCCGACAGCATCGTCTTCTACGGCCTCGGCCGGGACGGGAAGGACAACGATGGCGACTGGTGGAGCCAGGTGATCGACGGCGACGACAACGATCCGGTCGATGTCGGAATCGACGGCGTCGCCGGCACCGACGATCCCGGCGAGGACGACGGCGTGCCGTCGCCGGGCGACCCGTACGTCGACGAGAACGGCAACGGCAGCTACGACCCGGGCGAGACCTTCCTCGACGTGGTCAACCAGACCGGCCAGTCCGGCGTCTACGATCCGGGCGAGCCGTTCCTCGACAGCCTCGATCCGGACGAGGCGGGCTGGTACGAGCTGCGGGCGAACACCCGCTCGCTCTGGGGCACCGTCGAGCAGGGCTTCCCGCTCGTCGAGGCCCGGGTCCGCGAGGAGGCGCGTCTCGATCCGTTCACGCTGGTGGAGATCTACCTGCGGGACAACGGGATCGACAACGCGCTGTTGACCGACACCAGCGGTGAGGACCTCTCGCTGGATCACGTCCGCGTTCTGGACGGAACCGATCCGATGCAGCGGTTCCTGGCCACGATCGACTTCGAGGAGCCGACGGTCTCCGAGTTCACGGTGATCGAGAACGGCAACGGCACCGGAAACATCGTCGAGCCGGGCAACCCGACCTACAACCTCGGCCGCTTCCTCGACGTGACCGTCTCGGCGCCCAGCGACGACGACGCGCTCGCGACGGTGCTGCAGGTTCGCGGAACCGATTCCGGCGACCCGTGGATGACGCTCACGCTCGACCCCGAAGGGGACGCCAACGGCGACGGGTTCCCCGGAGCCGAGGGATACAGCGAGGACTTCGACGCCGCCAGTGAGGACGTCGACGGCGATGGCGAGTACATCGGCTACGCCGGCGTCGACGACGACGAGGACGGTACGGTCGACGAGCCGGGCGAGGGGGTCGACACGGCGGATGCCGAGGTCGTGGACGCCTCGGAGACCGCGGCTCAGGATGCCGCGAACGCCAACGGCGACGGCGTCTCCTGCGAAAACGACCGGATCGACAACGACAACGACGCCTACTTCGTCTTCGATCCGTTCGAGCCGGGCGATCCGATCGATCCGACCGCCGGCTACGGTCGGATCATCTGGTGGAACATCGACGAGAACCCGAACAACGGTCTCGACGATGACGGCGACGGCGAGGTCGACGAGGCCGACGAGCTGGCCGAGTGCGACGCCGCCAACACCAACCGCTACATGGCGGTGAACGACGACGACGAGGACGGGATCCGCGACGGCGAGGCCGTCGAGATCACGATCAACGGCGCCTCCTCCTCGATGGGGAACGGGACCGGCGGCAACGTCTTCGTCGCCGCCTCGACGGTCTTCGGCGTTCGGACGTCGAACAACGCGGCCGCCGCCGACAGCCTCGAGAAGTTCTACTCCAACGGCGTCGCCTACACCGAGATCATCGGCGAGGCGCTTCCGTTGATGACGAACTCGACCCGCCGGTTCATCAGCAGCCTGTGGGACATCGATCTCCCCGAGGGCTCCCGCAACGACGCGGCGACGTTGAACGACTTCAACTTCAACGCCCTCAAGGGGATGGACATCGACCTCGAGATCATGAGCCAGATCTTCGGTCTCGAGGCCGACGGGGAAACCGAGTACCAGCTCCGCGGTCTGGTCTACGACCTCGCGGGGAACATGAACGACCGTTGGGCCGAGCCGATCACCTTCACGATGGACCTCACGCCGCCGATCGCGGACCTCGACGGCTGCGACGACGACGACCTGGACGACGGCTCGGACTTCGCGGACGTCGATCCGAACACGCCGGACGTCGTCGAGATCTTCGACGCCGGCAAGCACCCGGAGACCTACACGCTGAAGCTCCAGGAGGGCGGCATCGGTGACGACGCCGTCGAGGTGAAGTTCGAGGAGCGTCGGATGATGCCGGACGGGACCTGGGGTCCCTGGACGGAGATCGGCACCGACGTGAACGCTCCGTTCACCATGGAGTGGCCGAACACCGGAACGATGTTCACGGTGAACAACTACCCGGCCGACCGGTCCCAGGACGTCCAGTTCCGCGCCGACGCGAAGGACCAGTTCGGAAACTGGACCCACGACCTCGGCGAGGAGGAGCTCTGCTACTTCGACGTCACGGTGATCGACGGGACGACCCCGTCGAGCTGGATCCGGGGCATCTACAACACGATGGAGGGCGACGACTACACGCCGCTCGGCGAGATCGTCGAGGTCCCGGCCGACTCCAGCATCAACATCTACGTCCGGATCGAGGACAACGACCGCGACGCGGACGATGAACTGACCACCTTGCTCCCGGGCAAGTCGGTCGACAACGGGGATCCCTTCACGACGATGTGGGCGGCCGGTGTCGATCTCATGACCGGTGACGCGGGGCTCGACGACGACTCCGCCGACGGGATCGATGAGGATGACGTCGATGGAGACGGCATCTTCACGCTCGGCACCGACGTCGCGGGTGCCGACGACATCCCGGGCACCAACGACGACGAGTGGGGCGGCCACACCGACAACGCCCCGACCGACGACTACATCACCAACGACATCATGTACGTGGTCGTCGAGATGCGGCAGGTCGATCCTCCGGGCGACTGGATCATGATCGAGACGGTCCACGGAGACGAGGGAGCCGGCGGCGCGGTGATGGACTTCACCATGCCGGTGAAGGTGACGCTCGACACCAAGACGATCGCCGAGACGCTGGGCGAGGGGCTCTACGAGCTGCGCGCCTGGGCCTGCGACATCGAAGGGAACTGCAACACCGACAAGGCGCCGATCGCGACGGTCTCGATCCGGTCCAACGCCCTGCGCGCCTACATCCAGCCGGAGCTTTGCCCGGCGATCGACGGCCAGGGCCAGCCGCTGACCGATCAGATCGGTCTCTTCGCGGTGCACTTCATCCACGACTACGAGATCGACAAGGTCCGCTTCGAGTACTTCGCCGACCTGGACGCGAACGGCTGTGCCGACGACGCCGGTTCGGCCTGGACCCTGATCGACATCGACGATGAGGATACCGACGATCTCTGGGGGACGCGGGGCGATCCGGTCCTCTACCGGAACAACTCGGACCAGGGGACGCGGGACGCGCTGCACGAGCTGCAGTGGATGTCGTTCACGGGGACGAACTACAAGTACTGGGACGCCGACAACGACGGGATCTACAGCCCGCGCGACGCGGTGGTCGCCAGCGACAACAACACCTACAACGCGGCCGATGACGACGTCGTGATCGGTGGAGCCGATCCGATCGTCGAGGGGGTCGATCTCGCCGACTTCCCGACCGATCACTTCTGGGCGGAGTCGTTCAACGACAGCGGGGCCGATTCCTCGGCGCTCGAGCCGTCCGACTACATCTTCCGGGAGAACGAGCTGACCGGGGACGACGACGCCCTCGAGCTCTGGTACGTGACCTGGGATCCGACGGGTCTGCCGGACGACGTTCCGTACCTCGTCCGCGCCGTCGCGATCGATGAAAACAACAACATGGATACGCCGGACCAGGTCTGCTACGACCCGGATCTCTACAATCCGCTGGAGCTGGAGCAGATCGATCTGGATCTCTCCCCGCCGACGACGAACATCATGACCCTCACCGCCTACTATCCGGGCGACGAGCCGGGGACGATCGAAAGCGAAGAGATCGACCTCAGCGAGGCCAAGGCGCCGCCGTTCGTTCCGGGGAAGACGCGCTGGGTGGAGATCGAGGCGGAGACGGAGGATCCGAACATCCTCAAGATGCTGTTCGAGTACAGCCTCGACGGCGGATTGAACTTCGATCCGATCGACATCAACAACGATCAGGACTGGTACGTCAGCCTCGACGGCACCGACGGCTACCAGAAGGATGGCGGGCTGTCGCAGATGGAAGACGACGAGATCTTCTTCGACAGCAACGGCGACTACCTCTATGACGAAGGGGATTACGTCGTCTACGCCGGCCGGAACGGCGTCGTCGACACGCCGGTCGGCGCGATGCTCCTCCCGCTCGCGGGCGAGGAAGGGGCGGCCGCCGACGGCGCCGACGACGACGGCGACGACTCGATCGACGAGGACCTCACGGCGGGCGACTTCAGCCCCGAGGACTACAGCGCGCCGTTCGCGGTGAAGTGGGACCTGACGACCCACACGTTCGCGGCGGACGTCAACATCGTCTTCATGGCGACGCCGACCGAGGATGCATGCCCCGGCGGCGAGCAGACGGGCGAGGCGGACATGGTCGCCGTGATCTTCGGCGAGAACCAGGAGCCGCTGGCCGACGTGATCCGGGTCGAGACGGAGGATGACGAGGTCATCGACGTCTGGCACGAGGTCGCGGACGGGGACGGCTACGACGTCTTCGGCGACGACGTGGACACCCTGCGGGTGTTCGTCACCGCCGAGGACCCGGCCGGCATCGTCAACGTCCGGCTCTACTACCGCTCCGATCCGGACTGCGGCAACCCGGGCGATCCGGAGGACTGGACGTACGTCGAGGCCGCCGGGATCGACTCGGTCTACCCGTACCAGTTCAACTGGCCGATGGCCGATTTGCCGGACGGCGCCTACCAGTTCTACGCGCAGGCGCGCGACGGCAACGGCAACGTCTCGGTGATCCCGGCCTTCCCGTACGGCTTCGGGAAGTTCGCGGTCTACGGCGTCGACTTCGCCTTCCTCACCGATCCGCAGGGGGCCGACTCCGCGGCGGTCGGTGACGAGTACACGATGTTCGCGGATCTCTCCGACCCGGCCTACGAGCCGTACGTGGGGGTCTCGTTCCACTTCGCCCCGAGGATCCTCGAGGAGATGGTGGACCCGGCGAACGTCACCCCGGTTCCGCCGTACACGTCGGATCCGCTCGCGAAGAGCGTCGTGATGGAGGGCGGCCCGGGTGACGCCGTGATCCTCACGATCGACGGGGTGGTCCAGGAGTACGAGACGGACTACACGATCAACGGAAGCGACGAGATCGTCTTCGACAGCCGTCCGGCTCTCGATGCGGAGATTCTGATCTCGTACAACTTCGCGGCGTATGAGGACATCGCCAACGGCGACCTCGTCGCCCCGTACACCGTCGAGTGGAGCGCGGTCGACGGAGGCGTGCCCGATCCGGCCACCATGGGCTGGGACGGCGCGGATGCCTACTCTCTGATCGCGATCGCCCACTTCGACATCGACGGCGACGGCGCCCCGACCGATGAAGGGTGCGACTTCGCCGAGCCGATCGCCTTCGAAGGAACCTACCTGTTCCTCGAGGATCAGGAGCGCCCGGGGGTGGTGCTCTACGGTCTCACCCGCGACCCGAGCTTCCCCTATCCGGACTTCAACCGGCCCGGCAACCCGCTCTTCGTGAGCGAGGCCGGCAACTGGGAGAACAAGCTCTCCGGGATCGAGACGGATCTCTTCGTCGTCGCGGCCGACGGCGAGGGGAGCCCGATCGATTCGGTCTGGGCGGTGATCTCGGCCGAGGAGGTCGGGGGCGGCGCCCTGCCGGAGGAGACGGCGATCGAGTTCAGCGAGTACCAGGACCTCGGGGAGGCGAACAACTACATCTCCATCCCGGTGACCTGCTACGAGGCGGACTACCCGCAGTTCCTCCCCGAGGACATCGAGAACGTCCACCTCGCCTTCCCGGCCCTCGAGCTCTTTTACGACATGGCGGAGATCGAGCCGGGGATCTGGCAGGCGTCGGCGATGCTTCCGTACACCGGGAGCGATGACGGCGCGAAGCACGAGTACTACTTCGTCTTCGACCTGGTCGGGGATACGCAGGAGTCCGTGCCGGACGAGCGGAACAAGTACGACGAGCCGCTCGCGGTGGCCGGGATCTCGGCGATCCTGATTCCGGGCGCGCCGTTCTGGTACGCGCACATCGAGAACGACGATCCTTCGACGATGCTCTACGCCGACGCGTTCCATCGCTGCATGGTCTACGCGATGGACAGCTTCGGGAACGTGGGGAACAACCTGAACTCCGACGTTCCGACGAACGAGCTGGGCGAAGGCTCGCCGCAGGGTCCGATCGAGTTCATCTACGACCCGACCGACCCGGCGGTGGAAGCGATCACGGTCTTCACGGACCCGACGAACATGATCGACGGGACCGACATCCTCGTCACCGCCAACGACGATCCGTACGACGACCTGAACGTCGTGACGATCGATCGGGTGATGCTCCAGTACTCGCCGAACGGCGGGCAGATCTGGCTCAGGGGCGGCGTCGACATGAATCCTGCGGACGGCTGGTTCTTCGCCGACTGGACGCCGGACGAGTCGCCGCTCACCGACGGCTACGACAACGATGGCGACGGCTACTGGGACGAGGAAGACGAGGACGTCTACACCTACCCGCTCCGGGCGGTCGTCTTCGACGACGGCAACAACAGCGTCTACAGCGACGCCGCGGGGATCGAGGCGTCGGTCAAGATCGACGACAGCGAGCCCTCGGCGACGATCATCGAGCCGATCGACGGGACGGTGTACGAGTACGGCGAATCGATCCACATCGAGGCGACCGCGGAGGGCGATTCCTATCCGCTCTACCCGGACGTGGACGTCGCGCTGGTCCTGTTCCAGTACAAGGACGGCCGGTTCGCCTACATCGACGAGGAGGTTCCGGGACACCCCGAGCGCTCGCACGAGGGTCGCTACGACCACGGCGTCGACGAGGTGTTCGAGGACCTCAACAAGGACGGCATCTATGATACCGGCGAGCCTCAGGTCTGGCCGGGATCCAACGGTGTCTGGGACAGCGATGACAAGACGGAGGCGACCTCGGACTGGTTCGACATGGACGTCACGCCGCAGGAGCTCACGGACGATCCGTGGGATACCGACGCGGACGGGGACGGCATCTTCGAGATCGACTTCGCTAGCGATCAGTTCTGGGGCGACCGCGACACCTACGTCCGCGTTCGGGGCAAGGCGCGCGACTTCGCCGGGAACTGGGATACGGCCGACGACGGATTCGGACCGCCCGAGCTCCTGATCGTCCTCAACGACGATACTGGCCCGGCGGCCTGGATCACGATGGTCGACGGCGAGATCGTCGACCCGATCGAGTCGGTCGGCGTCCAGGGCGAGGTGGCGATCACCGGTCCGTTCGCCCCGATCGACCGGACGGCGTACGTCTCGGTCTACGCCGAGGCGGAGGCGCTGCCGCAGGATCCGATCCTGATCGGTGTCGACAACGTGCTCGCCGGCGATGCATTCACTGTGATGTGGGACACCGACGCCGTCGCGCAGGGGAACTACACGCTCTGGGCCATCGCGACCGATGACGACGGCAACGAGAGCGACGCGGCCTCTGCGCTGCAGGTCGGCGTGACCGTCGACCGTGACGCTCCGGACGTGATGTACACGGCGATCGACGGACTCTACGACGGGTTCGTCATGACGACCGAGTACCTGAACGACGGGGTCGTCGACCAGTCGAGCCTCGCGGTGACCCCGGACGTCGACACGGGCGATGCGATGTTCGCCGTGATCACCCCGGATGCCGACGTCGAGACGATCCGTCTCGAGTGGGCGCACGCGGATGATCCGGAAGGCTTCTGGCGTCCCTGGGAGGAGCTGGTCGGCGGCGAGGGACATCCGCAGGGCGTCATGGACTACGAGCCGAACCTCGACTTCGAGTACGAGGGGACGCTCTATCACGTCTGGCGCTACAACCAGGAGGATCTCGCCGACCGGGTGAACAGCCAGGGCGTCGAGTCCGGACCGAAGCGCTGGCGCGCGGTCGCGACGGACCAGGCGGGCAACACGAACCAGCTCGCCACCAACTACGTCGCGGCGACGCTCGACACGAACCTGCCGACCCTCTTCGACTGGAACGACACCGCGGTGACGAACCAGATCGAGGTCGGGACGAGCGTGGACTTCAGCATCACGACGCAGGACCCGACGACCGACGTCGTCTCGCTCCGGCTCGAGATGGAGAACAACACGGACAACCCGGGCGTCTGGGTGCCGCTGACGGGCGATCTCGCTCCCGAGGCGCTCCAGCTCGACTCGCCGAACGCGATGTGGCTCTCCGAGTTCTCGTGGACGGCCCCGGACTTCGTGATCCACGACACGAACTACAACTTCCGCGTGCGGACGATCGACAGCGCGAACAACGTGGCCATGCTGACGTGGCCGGACGGCCCGCTGACGGTCGAGGACAACGCGCCGCCGGAGAATACGAAGATCGTCGATGTCCAGGCGCAGGTGTACTACACCGACGACACGGCGGATGCGACCGACCTGCCGGGCGGCGGGTACGATCCCGACTGCCTGACCTGCAACGACGACGTCTTCATCGACATGAACGGCAACGGAGAGTATGACGCCGGGACCGACGTCGTCATCAGCGAGGGGAGCCCCGGCAGCGGAATCGCTCCGGGCGCCGGCACCGCATACGGTCTGGTGACCAACACCTACCCGCGCGACGTCGACGAGGGCTTCCTCGGCGATCCGAACGTCCGCAACATCGTCAAGGTGAACAACGAGATCACCGTGGTGGCGCGGACCCAGGGGAGCGATGACGGCATCGGCGGAGACGACAAGGGCGTGGCCTACGTCGAGTTCTGGGCCACTCCGGTGGACGCCTCCGGCGATCCCACCGGCGACGACCCGATCCTGATCGGGAAGGACGAGCACCAGCCCGGCTTCCCGTACTACCTCTGGCACGTCGGCTGGAACACGCTCGAGCTCGACCAGCTCGCGGAGCGGGTCTATCCGGACGGCTTCTACAAGCTCTCCGCCAAGGCCTTCGACCAGGAAGGCAACGTCGAGGTCGCGCCGGAGATGACGGAGGCGATCATCCAGATCGACACCGTCGCCCCGATCGCGACGATGCTCGATCCGGAGACGCAGGAGCCGAACACGATCGAAATGGAGTGGCAGCGGAACACGGCGTTCACGCTGCTGGCGGAGACCGATCCCACCAACGAGGACGACGTGGTCGAGTTCCTCTTCAAGAGGAGCCGCGACCTCAACGCCGCCGCCTCGTACGGTTCGATCCAGAATCCGTGGGGAGTCGGTCCTGAGGACGGCAACCCCGACATGACGCGGCCGTACAGCTTCGACCTGCACCTCGGCCGGGTGACCGACCCGACCGATCCGGACGGGCTGACGCCGCTGCACGTGGGCGAGTCGTACGACTTCGTCGCCAGCGTCAACGATGAGGTGGGCAACACGACCAGCCACATCGAGAACCGCGAGGCGGGGCGCCACGTCACGCTGCACATCGTCGATACGATCGCCCCGCACCTGACCATCACGCAGGCGGTCCGGGCGGCGGGCGATACGACCCCGATCAACAACCCGACGGCGTTCCACGCCTCGGCGATGTCCTCGATCACGGCAACGCTGCTGACCGGCGATCTCGATCTGGCGATGGCCGAGTTCGTCTACCGCGAGAAGGGGACGGTCGATACGCCGACCCTGATCGACGCCGATCTCAGCAGCACCGACGGCTTCACCTGGGTGCTCGGTCCGTGGGACCTCACGGCTCTCAAGGATCAGACCTGGTACGAGGTCGCCGCGCTCGGGATCGACGACGTCGGAAACGTCGAGTCGTTCGCCGACGCGCACAAGATCGAGATCTACGTCGACCGGACGGCCCCGCCGTTCACCCTGATGCACCCGACGATCGAGAGCTCGAAGTGGTGCGACTGGGAGTACGGCAACTACGAGGGCAACCAGCACCGGATCTTCGACCTGATCGCACAGGTCACCGACCGCGGCGACGACAACGCCGACGGCTCGTGGCGCCAGCATGACGACGTCTACGACGTCATCTGGGAGTGGAAGTGGTCGTACGAGGACTCGACGTACTGGCGGACCTGCGGGATCGCCTCCGGCGACGAGCTCTACGACGACGCGCTGAACACCTACTCCAACACGCT
>WJJW01000082.1 GCA_014729455.1 Candidatus Eiseniibacteriota bacterium | reverse complement strand
GCCCTGGCGGCGCCCCGAGGCGGGGCGGATCGACCTCGCCCGGCGCTCCACGGTCGCCGCCCTGCTGGCGGGCGCGGGCGGGGCGATGCTCCTTCGCGCCACGCCCCAGGCCCAGGCCCGAACGTACAATCCCCAGCTGATCCGCCCGCCCGGCTCCCTCGCCGAGCCGGACTTCCTCGCGCGGTGCATCCAGTGCGGGATCTGCATGAAGGCCTGTCCGCCGAACGGGCTGCACCCGACCGCCTTCGAGGCCGGGCTGGAGGGGATCTGGACTCCGATGCTGGTCGCGCGGATCGGCTACTGCGACTACGAGTGCAACCTCTGCGGACAGCTCTGTCCGACCGGCGCGATCGAACCGCTCCCGCTTCCCGAGAAGAAGAAGGTGAAGATCGGCCTGGCGGTCATCGATCGGGATCGCTGCCTGCCGTACGCCTACGCCCGGGAGTGCATCGTCTGCGAGGAGCACTGCCCGATTCCGACGAAGGCGATCACCTTCGATCAGAGCGAGGTCGCCGGCCGGGACGGGAAGACCCGGCTGCTCAAGCTGCCGCGCGTCGATCCCGACCTCTGCACCGGATGCGGGATCTGCGAGACCAAGTGCCCGTTCAAGGATCTTCCGGCGATCCGGATCGTCAGCGCCAACGAGACCCGCCACCCCGGGAACCAGCCGATTCTGCAGGATCCCGGAGCCGATCTATACGGGTCGGGGTGGGCGGACCGCGGGCCCCGTGCTACGGCCGCGAGACGAGGTGGATCCGGCTCTCGAGGCGATCGCCGTCGCGTCGCACCTCACCGAAACGGTCGCGGTAGTCGCGGAAGAGGATCCGACCACCGTCCGACTCCAGCACCTCCAGGTACGGATCCAGGTGTTCGACGAGGTGGTTGAAGGCCGCAGCCGCGGCCTTCTCATCGGGATAGGCGACGACGATCCGCGTGAACGACTCCTCCTCGGGATCGGCCCGGTAGTCGGCGGCGACTCCGAAGAGGACCCCCTCCTGGCTCAGGATGTCCCCGGGACCGAACGTGTAGATCGGCTCCAGCGTGACCGGCCCGCGGAAGATCCGCTCGGTTCCGCCGATCCGATCCTCCTCGGGCAGCGGGGCGAAGAGCTCGCGGGGCGGATCCGCCTCGATCTCGGCGAGTGCTGCGTTCGCCCACGCCGCCATCGCCGGGAGGACCGCTTCGTCCCCGGCGGGGTTGTGCACCTGGAGGAAGACCGGACCCTTCACCGCGCTGAGCTGATAGGCGCCGCCGCTGTTGCGCGCCGCGACCCCGGCGACCGGTTTCTCGCGGCCGGACTGGAGCAGGTAGATCGCCAGGGCCGCCTCGGGCGAGGTCATGCGATAGGTCTCCAGCGTGAGCGCGGTCTCGTCGCCACGGACCGCCCGCCGGACGTGCAGCTCCTTGAAGCCGAGCTCGTGGAACCGCTCCGCGCCGCCGTTGATGTGGCCGTAGAGCTCGCGGCCGGGGAAATGGCGGATCGGTCCCTCCAGGGTCCACCCGTCCGGCGGCACCCCGATCGCGGGCATCGCCCCGACCAGGCAAACCAGCGCCGCCAGGATGAGGCCGACCCGACGGATCATCCGCAGACGTGCTCGATCCGTTCCGGCTCCGCGATCCCCAGACCGAGCTTCTCGGCGTACCGGAGGTACTCGGTGAACATCGGATGCTCGTTCACCTGGATCCCGGCGCTCTTGCGCTTCTCGACCAGCAGGTCGTGGCAGATCCGGTCGGAGGCGAACGGATCGGTCGCGAAGAAGAGCGTATGGAACGGATACGCGAAGTCGGCCGCCGGCATCGGTCCGCCCTCGAACTGGGCGCGCAGCCCGTCGGTGACGTTCAGGACCAGCTTGTCGCGGATGCACGGAAAGGCGAGCACCTCGGTGCAGACGTCGAAGAAGAGCGGCTTGTGCAGCCGCCCGGTGTTGCAGATCGCCCCGTAGCCGAGGTTCTTCGTGGCGACCGAGATCCCGTTGCCGGTGTTCTTCAGAACCGGGACGTTGACGATCTTGGTCAGCCGCCGCGTCACCAGCTTGCCGAACGGGGAGCGCTTGTCCTTGAACACCTGCTGGTTCCAGTACGCCTTGTCGTCGGGCCCCTCGACGTCGGCCCAGTAGACCACATCGGGATCGAAGCGCTCCGCGCTCACGTGTCTCCCGTCGGGACCGAGCCACCCGCTGTCGTCGTCGGTTTCGCCCGCCGCGGCGGCGTAGTCCATCGTCTGCAGCGCCTCGATCCTCAGACCGGGATAACGCTCGGACGTGAACCCCGCCTCGGCGAGCATCGCCTCGAAGCGATCCCAGATGACGATGTTCCCGCGATCGATCCCTCCGGCCACGAGCCAGGCGACGATCGCGTCGACCACCTCCAACCGCGTGCTGATCAGGCCGGGCCCCACCGGGTTCACTTTGATCCCGACGACGTCCTCGGGCGTGAAGAAGAGCGGGAAGCTCGCGGCGAGATCCGTTCCGGTGAGCGCGGTGATCCCCTTCTCGAACATCGAGGCGATCACCTCGCCGTCGAACCGGTCCTCGACGAGCGAGGCGGGATCCCGGATCTCGACGACGCGGCCCGGATAGCGGCCCGGCAACGACGCGTCGGTCCGCGGGACCTTCAGCGCTTCATCGACGTTCGTTCGCGGTTTCTCTGGCGGGGTCCGGTCGGATTGCTCCTGCGACCAGACACGGGGGGATCCCAGCAGGAGCCCGGCGCCGGCGGCTCCCCCCACTTTCAAGAAATCTCGCCGTCCCAGCGCGCCGGAGCGCGGCGCCTCCTCGTTCGACAGGTCCTTCATGGTTCCCCCCTCCGTTCCGGCGGTCGCAGGCTGCGGCGCGCCGGCCGGATTCTACCACCGGACGGGGAAGCGAGGAAGCAGGCGGGGGTCAGGCGAGGCGGCGGCGGGCGGCGCGCCATCGCTCCGCGACGACCGGATCGATCCCGTACCGTCGCGTGTGCAGGACGTCCTGGTACGGGATCCGGCGGAGCGCCTCCTCGAGGGTCGTCGCGCCCTCGGCGGCCGCGCGCAGCGCGTCCTGCCCGAGGCACGAGCCCCGCTCGAGGAATCGCGCTCGCAGGTCGGCCGGCGCCGTCCCGCGGCGGATCGCCTCGCGGTCGTCCGCGTTCGGGACCCAGAGTTCGGAGACGACCAGCCGCCCCAGGCTCCCGGTGCCGCGGCAGGAGGAGCAGCCGGCCCCGCGGATCCAGCGGCTGAAGGGATCCCCATCCTGGAACCACTCGGCGAGAATCGCCGGACCCGGCTCGTAGTCCTCCACGCAGTGAGGGCAGACGCGACGCAGCAGTCGCACGGCGAGCACCCCGCGCAACGCATCCGCGAGCCGGGCCGGATCGACCTCCATCCCGGCCAGCCGCGCGATCGCGCCCGTCGCGTTGCCGGCCTGCAACGTCGTGACCACGAGCGGCTGCGTCCCCTCCAGCTCGAAGATCCGTCGCGCGACCGCCGGGTCCGGCACGCGTTCGAGGAGAACCGCACGCGGATCGCGACGGAGCACCTGCTCGACCCGCTCGAGGTAGGCGGGACCGTCCGGGCCGGCGACCGGATGCTGTTCCACCCGTTCGTCGACCCGGAGGATCGGCTCTTCGATCGAGCAGATCAGCGCGTCGGGGCGCGTCATGACCGGGATCGTTCCTCGCAGCAGACCGCGTTTCCGGCTGCCGGCGGGACCGGCGATCAGCACGACCCCGTTCGGCGATTGGAGAAGCTCCTCGAAGCGGGAGCGCCGCGATCCGACGGCGTCGAGCTCTACGCGGGACGACCCCCTGCCTTCGGGCACGATCTCGGCCCGCAACGCCTGACCGCAGGAGGTCGGCTCGGTCTCGATCTGCAGGAGGACCGGATGGGAGAAGTCTCCCTCGTCGGTGGTCACCGAGAGGATCCCCTCCTGCGGTCGCTTCGGATCCTCCGGATCGAGATGGGCCATCGTCTGGAAGGTCCGCACGAGATCGGAGATCCGCCCGGTGAAGACTTCCGCGTCCGGGACCGGCCAGGTCGTGTCCCCCATTCGCAGCCGGAGGTCCCCGCCGTTCGACGACGGCTCCAGCGTGATCTCGGTCGCCGAAAGGGAGGCGGCCCGGGTGACGAGACGGCGAACGAGATCCGCGGGCGACCCGCTGCGTGGAGCGGCGTCCCCGTCGCCGGCGTCCGGTTCGACCGTGCGGTCGTTGTCGTCCCCGAACTCGTAGAGCCTCCGCGCGATCGCGGCGATCTGCGACGGGGTCGAGAGGACCGCCTTGATCTGCATTCCGGTCGAATGCTCGAGATCGCGGATCAGAGTCGGATTGGTCGGGTCCTGGATCGCCACCGTCAGACGGCGGCCGATGAGGCCGATCGGGACCACCCCGTGCCGCCAGGCGAACTGCGGGTTCACGTAGCGAACGAGGTCCCGCGGTAGGTTCAAGTCCCCGAGCGGGACGTACGCCATGTCGTACTGGCGGGCCAGCGTCTCGGTGAGGGAGACCTCGTCGAGCGCTTCCATCTCGAGCAGGATCGAGCCGAGCCGCCCGCCGCCGCCGCGTTGGCGCTCGAGCGCTTCCTCGAGCTGCGCGGGGGTGACGCTCCCCTGATGGACCAGCAGCTCCCCGAGTCGGAGCCGCTTGCCCCACCGCTGCAGGATCAGATCGAGCCGCTCGCGCGAGACGAATCCCTCTTCGACGCAGATCCTCCCGAGCGGGAGTCGTTCGTCGGCAGGCTGCATCTTCTGGATTTGCAATACGTTGGCGAGCTGCCGGGAGTCCAGGACGCCGAGCGCGACCAGGAGCTGGCCGAGCGGCTTCGATCGCAGGGAAGCCGTCGTCGTCTCCGAGGCGCTCTGCAACTCCGTGCGGGTCGGGTCGCTCATCGAATCGAGAATCTCCTTCCCCAACGATATCGGCGGGCCGTCGGGATCGCTGAACGATTCGTCTCCTCGGATCGGGATGTCCGGACGGCGATTGCGCCGTTGTCCCCGGCAGCGCCCCCTGGTACACAGAGGCGATGGCTCCGAACGGATCTACGGGGATCTGGTTCTTCCTCCTCGCGGTCCCACTCGCGGCGGGGGCGCTGTTCTCGGCCGGCGGGACCTGGGGATTCGATCATCTCCACCGGCTCCCGGTCTGGGTCGGTGCGGGCCTGCTGCTTCTCACGGTCGCCGTCTGGATCCCTCCGGGGCGACGGGTGGTCGAGCGGGCGGCCGGGGCGATCGGCCGGCGGCTCGAGGCGGCGCCGCTCCGGCTCCCCCTCCTGCTGGCGCTCCTCGGAGGCGCTCTCTTCGCGCTGCTGCCGATCGCCACGCGGATCTACGGCGACAGCCGGTACATCCTCGACGACCACGCCCCCGGCAACCTCATGGTCCATCTCGAGAAGATGCTGACCTTCGGCCTGCTCGCGCGCGGGCGCGCCGGGTTCGCGCTGCACGATCTCCTCTCCCGGCTGAGCGGTCTCACCTACGAACAGACCTTCCAGCT
>WJJW01000081.1 GCA_014729455.1 Candidatus Eiseniibacteriota bacterium | reverse complement strand
CGCGCGGAGCGTGATGCTCCCCTGCCTGCGCCACGTCGAAGGGATCCGTCTGGTCGGGATCAGCAGCCCGAACCGCGAGCGGGTCGCCGAGACGGCCCGGATCTTCGGCATCGAGCGATCGGCGGCCGACCACCGGGAGATCCTGGAGGTCGCCCGTCCCGATCTCGTCTTCGTCGCCACGCCGCCGCACCGGCACGCCGAGATGGCCGTCGACGCCCTCGACGCGGGCTGCCACGTCGTCTGCGAGAAGCCGATGGCGCGGGATGCGCGGGAGAGCCGGCGGATGCTCGAGGCGGCGGACCGGCACCCCGACCTCCTCTCCCTCATCGACCACGAGCTGCGCTTCCATCCGGGACGGATCGCCCTGAAGGAGCGGATCGAGATCGGCGGGCTCGGGGAGGTCCACAACGCCGCCTACCACCTCCATTCGTTCTCCAGGCGGGATGCCGGTCGGCCTTGGAGCTGGTGGAGCGACGCCGCCGCGGGGGGCGGCGCCCTCGGCGCGATCGGCTCCCACGCCGTCGACGCGCTCGTCCACCTGCTCGGACCGGTGGCCGACGTCCGGGGGCGGCTCACCACGGTGCATCCGTTCCGTCCCGACCCGGAGACCGGCCGGCCCCGTCCGGTCACCGCCGACGACCGCGTGGACGCGGAGCTGCGGTTCTCCTCCGGAGCGTCCGCGCGGATCCACCTCTCCCTGGTCGAACGGGAGCGGGTCCACCGGATCACGGTCGCGGGGAGCATGTCGACCGCCCGGCTCGACGAACAGGGGCCGCTGCGGATCGATCCGGTTCGATGGGAAGGAGAGCGGATCGACGTCGACTGGGGGCTGCCCGGCGCGGAGGAGCTCGGGATCCCCGACACCGACTGGGCGCGTTCGTTCTTGATCCAGGCCAGAAAGATCGTGGAGGCTCTCCGGCGGGGACGACCTCTCGTTCCCCGGGCGGCGACGTTCGCCGACGGCCACCGGACCCAGCGGATCCTCGACGCGATCCGCCGGTCTTCGGAGCGGGCCGTCGGGGAGGCGGGCGAGCCGGGCCCGATCGAGCGGAACCCGACATCAGGAGGACCGGAATGATCGTCACGACGACGAACACGGTGGAAGGACGGAAGGTCAGCAGCTACCTCGGAGTGGTCTCCGGGGAGGCGATCATGGGGGCGAACGTCGTCCGCGACATCTTCGCCTCGATCACCGACATCGTCGGGGGCCGCTCGGGAGCGTACGAATCGAAGCTCCGCCAGGCCCGCGACCTCTGCATCCAGGAGATGATGACGCAGGCGCAGGAACGGGGCGCCAACGCGGTGATCGGCGTGGATCTCGATTACGAGGTCGTCCGCGAGGGGATGCTGATGGTCAGCGCCTCCGGGACCGCCGTCAAGGTGACCTGAGCGGCGGCGCGGATCAGCTCCGCTCTCCGGTCGGGCCCCCGGCGTCGAACGCCTCCCTCGTGATCGTCCACCGGCGCCCGCAGCGGGGGCAGAAGGTCTCCACCTCTTCGTTCCCTTCGAAGAGGGATTCCGGCTCCTCCTCGAACAGGTCGCGCAGCGCGACGACCATCCTCCGCGGGTTGCACCCGCACTCGAAGCGGAACGGACGCTCCTCGAGCAGCCGGCCGGCGTCGACCCGGGAAGCCGCCTCTTCGGCTCCCAGCGTCTCGAACCATGACGGATCGCCCCCCGGCAAGGAGAGGAACAGCGAGAATCGATCCTCCTCCAGCTCGAGGAAGCGGGCGGGACGCTGTTCGGAGCGCCGGTAGTAGATCTCGAAGATCTCGAGCAGGTCGAACCGGTCGACGTCGATCGAGCTGGTCGTCTGCGGCCCGCCGCTCCGGCGGCTGGTGACGTAGAGCCGGCTCGAGGCGTCCGCGCGCACGCCGTCGGTATAGACGCGACCGGTGACGATCCCGGCGCGCGCCTCGCCGGTCAGGAACACGTTCGTCGGCGGCCGCTCGAAGTGCAACGTCCAGGCGATCTCCTCGTCCCGGGGACGGTTGGCGAGGTCGAGGGCTGCGGCGGCGAGCCCCTGGCGCATGCAGGAGTGGGAGAACGGATCGCGCGCGGTCTGCCAGACGACCGCGTGCGCTTCCCAGGCGGCGAACAGATCGGTGAACCGCCCCGTGGTGATCACCGCGGAGCGCGCATCGTCGATCCGTCGGGTCAGGAGCGCTCGGCCGACCTGCTCGACCCGGCGGGGATCGATCCGATCCGGCTCTTCCGGAGGCCCGCTCATTCCCCCCCGCCGTCGGCGACGAATCGGCGCAAAAGCCGCCGCAGCTCTTCGCCGGCTCGGGATGCCCAGGCGACCACCTCGGAGTGATCCAGCCGGTCGGCGGAGACTCCGGTGCCGAAATTCGTGATCAGCGAGATCACGCCGACCCGCATCCCCGCTCTCCGGGCCGCGAACGCCTCCGGAACGGTCGACATGCAGGCGGCCGAGCCGCCGATCGTTCGCCAGAGCCGGACCTCCGCGGCCGTCTCGTAGCTCGGGCCGAGGCTCCCGCAGAGGACTCCGTGGCGCAGAACGACCCGCTCGCGCCGTGCCGCCTCGTCGAGCCCCCGCCCGACCGCCGGATCGAGGGTCCCTCCCCGCCCGAGAAACGGGGGCGGCGCCGCGCCGCGCAGGCGGCGGAAGAAGAGGTCGATCAGAT
>WJJW01000013.1 GCA_014729455.1 Candidatus Eiseniibacteriota bacterium | reverse complement strand
TCCACCGCGATCGCACGCAATGCGGGATCGCCGTCTGCGTCTCCCTCTTCGAGCACGCGCATCAGGATCCGCCGGATCGTCCCCCGCGCTCGGAGGCTCGGCGCGCTCGTGCCGTCGGCGAGGTCCTCCCCGATCCGGGCGAGGGTGTGCAGCACAGCGCGGGGCTGCGCCGGATCGGCGTCGATTCGTTCCGCGAGAGCCGGGACCGCGGCGGCCCCGAAGGGGACCAGGGCCCGGGAGGCGGCCGACCGCACGGTGAGGGCGGCATCGTCCAGTGCCGCGGCGAGAAGCGGGACGGCCGCGGTGTCGCGAAGCGACGCCAGCGCACCGATGGTCGCCAGCCTGCGCCGCTCCTGGGGGGCGTCGAGGAACCGGCGCAGCTCCGGCGCCGTCTCCGGCTCGCCGATCCGTCCCAGGGCGTGGATCGCCCGGTTCCAGTGTCGCTCGCGCGCCGGATCCCGGAGGAGCCGCAGGAGCGGCCCCCTCCCCCGCTCCGCCTTCAGATCGCCGAGCAGGCGGACCGCATTGCCGACGACCCGCTCGTCCGGATCTTCCAGGCGCGGAAGCAGCTGGGTCGCGAACGTGTCCGGATCCGCCCGGGCGAGATCCAGGATCGCCCGGTATTCCAGCCCGCTGTCCGTGTGGAGCTTCTCCTCGAGGACGTAGGCGACCGCCTCGCTCCCCTTGGTCCGGAGCGCCTTGCGGGCGCGCCGCACCTTTTCCCGCGCGCTGCCGACCTCCCAGAGAGCGGCCGTCTCGAACAGCTCTTCGACCGAACGGAGAGAATCCCGGGCGGTCAGGATCGGCTCGGGGATCTTCTCGTCGGGGAGCGCGAGGTCCCGGTCGAGGTCGATCCCGACCGCGTAGAGGTCCGGCGTCCAGACCGCGCCGTCGGCGCCGTCCGCCCCTTCCGGATAGGTGTCTTCCCCCTCGAGGTCGAGGAAGAACGCAGCCCCCGAGAAGCCGCGGGCCCAGTGGATCTTCGCCTGCCCTCCGTTGCGGGTGGCGTAGTGGTCGTCTCCCTGCGCGTCCAGGAAGAGGGCGACCGAGTTGGTGATGCTGATCCCCTGGCCGTCGCTGACGGCGTAGAGGTCGTTGCCGGCCTCGTCGATCAGGAGTCCGGCCGAGAGGTCGTGGGCGGTCCCCTGCGTCACGCCGAACTTGGAGACGAACTGGTCGTCGCCTCCGCGGTCCCACAGCGACCCGGCGGCGAGATGGACGCCGGCCCCCTGCGCGTACTGCGTCGCCGAGTACCGGTCGTTTCCGCCGCCGTCGAACAGCAATCCGATCGCGTACCAGTAGGCGACCCCCTGGGCGTAGACCTCCGCGTCGTAGAAGTCGTTGCCCTCCTCGTCGAGCAGGATCCCGACGCCGCCGCCCGCGCGGGGACGGAACCCGATCGAGAACCCCTGCGACAACGACTGGAAGTCGTGGGGCAACAGCGGCGCGTGGAGCGACCGGCCGCCGGAGCGGTAGACGTCGCTCCCACGCTCGTCGAAGAGCAGACCGGCCCCGAACGTCGCGGCGAAGCCTTGCGACTGGCGCGAGCAGAAGTAGAGGTCGTCCTCGTCCCACCGGACCGGCCGGCTCCCGGTTCCGGGGACCGGAACCATCCCGAGCGCGTATGCGCGGTCCTCCTGGATCTCCGGTCCCGGAGGCGGCGCGGGGGTCGAGAGAGAGACGAGCGCTCCGAGGCCGATCGCCCCGGCTCCCTGGCCGAAGTCGCTCGACTCGAACCGATCCCGGCCGGAACGGTCGCAGAGGAGTCCGATCCCGAAGAATCCGGCCCCGAGGGAGCCGTCCCGCGCCCGGTAGGTATCGTCGCCGGCGGTGTCGACCAGCACGGCGACGCCGAAGAGCGCTCCGCCCAGGGCGTAGTCGAGACCGGCGGCGTCGTAGAGGTCGTCCCCCCCGCCGTCGACGAGCGCCGCGAACGGCCGGCCGAACCCGCCGAGGGCCGAGGCGGCCCGTCCGGCGTAGACGTCGTCGCCTCCGAGGTCGATGACGATCGCGGTCTCGCGCAGAAAGGTTGCTTCGTATCGGTTCGGGTCGGTCCCTCCGATCACGATCCTCCCCCAGGGGGTCTCCTCGACCAGCGCCACACGACCGTGGACCCCGGGCAGTTCCGTCTCGGCCGACGGCTGCGGCATCTTCCAGATCGCGCCGATCAGATCGCCGAGGGCGAGGGCGAACAGCTCCCCCGCCCGGGTGAGGGCGGCGCGGTCGACACGGGCGGCGGCGTCCAGGACGATCTTCTCGGAGATCTCCAGCGTCGTGTCGGCGAACTCCCCCCGCTCGAACTGGATCGCCCCTTTCCGCGCCTTCACGAGGGGATCCTCCGGATCGGCCCAGAAGGCCGGGGCGAGGACCTCGATCGCCGTCCGCTCCTCCTGCGACACCCCCGCGAACGCCGCGCTCCGCCACCGCTCCGCCTCCTCGAGCTGCTCGAGGAAGCGATCCAGGGCCGTCCGCAAGCTCGCCCCCCCGGAGGCGGGCGCGCGCGCGGCGTACGGCTCCGGCCAGGCCCCGAAGGCGACGAGCGGATCCGGAGCGGCTTCGCAGTGGCCGGCGAGGTGGGAGATCAGACCGACCGGATCGGAGACCG
>WJJW01000080.1 GCA_014729455.1 Candidatus Eiseniibacteriota bacterium | reverse complement strand
GTCGCGACCGGCCTCGGCGTCTGGCTCGTTCTCGCTCCGGCGGCGACCGGCCTGGCTCTGGCCGTCTTCGCCGTGGTTCTGGCCGCGAGCCGGCGGGTCTCGGCGGGGAGTCTGACCGCAGCGCTCGCCCTCGTTGCCGCCGTACTGCTCGTGCGCGGATCCGGGCCGCTTCTCGCCGCGGCGTCCGGGACGGCTGCCCTGGTCTGGATCCGCCACCGTGGAAACCTGGTCCGTCTCGCACGCGGGACGGAGCCGCCGCTCTGGGGAGGGGAACGATGAGCCGGATCGATCCCGTCTGCGTCCTGGGAGCCGGATCGTGGGGGACCTCCCTGGGTCTTCTCCTGGCCAGGCGGGGAATCCCGGTGCGACTCCGCGAGCGGACCGAGGAGCTCGCGACCGAGATGGAGACCGCCCGGGAGAATCGGAACTTCCTGCCCGGATTTCGCTTTCCCGATCCCCTTCACGTGATGTATGACATGCAGCGAGCGCTGGATGGTTGCCGCTTCGCCGTCCTCGCGGTTCCGTCGCAGGTCCTGCCGGAGGTTCTGGAGTTGGTCCCGGCCGAGCGGGGGACCGGCCCGATCTGGGTGATCGCGACGAAGGGTCTGGACGAGCGGACCGGAGAGCGGATGAGCACGCTCGTCGCGCGACGCTGGCCGGAGGCGCGGATCGCGGTCCTGGCGGGACCGAGCCTGGCGCGGGAGGTGGCCGCCGGACAGCCGACGACGGTCCTGAGTGCCGCGCGGGAGGTCGAGATCGCCGAGGCGGTGCGGGACCGCTTCCACGGCCCGACCTTCCGGGTCTACACCAGCGACGATCCGGTCGGGGTCGAGGTCGGGACGGCGTTGAAGAACGTGGTCGCCCTCGCCGCGGGGATCGCCGAGGGGATGGGCCTCGGGGCCAACGCCCACGGCGCCCTGTTGACGCGCGGGCTCGCCGAGATCACGCGACTCGGCGCGGCGCTGGGGGCGAATCGGGAGACCTTCCTCGGTCTCGCCGGCGTCGGGGACCTCGTCACGACCTGCTCGTCCCCGCTGAGTCGGAACCGGAGCCTCGGCGAGGCGATCGGTCGTGGGACGGCGCCGGAGGCGGCCCGGAAGGCGATGGATCAGGTCGCCGAGGGGGTCCCGACGACCCGATCGGCGGTGCGGCTCGCCCGCCGGCACGGGGTGGAGATGCCGATCGCCACGCAGGTCCACCGAATCCTCTTCGAGGGGATCCCGCCGGGCGAGGCGCTTCGAGAGCTGATGGAGAGGCCGCCGAAGGCCGAGGAGGCAGCCGGATGAACCGCGAACGGAGATCCGAGACGATCGAGCCGACCACCGCGGAACGGGATCGGACGTACTGGTCGATCTCCGAAGTGGCGGAGCTGACCGACGTGAAACCGCACGTCCTCCGCTACTGGGAAACCCAGTTCCCGATGCTGCGACCGAAAAAGGGACGATCGGGCAGCCGCCGGTATCGTCGCGCGGACCTGGAGCTGGTCCGGCGGATCCGCTGCCTGCTCTATGAGAAGGGGTTTACGTTGAAGGGGGCGCGGCGGCGCCTTCGGCTCGAGCAGCGGAGCGATCCGGGAGAAAACCAGCTCGGATTGGGGATCGACAACCCCTGGCACGTCGGCTTGACGGAGATCCGCGAGGAGCTGATCTCGTTGCAGCGGGAGCTGACTGCCGGCATGAGAATTCGCCGTCCCGGCAGAGATTCGAAAGGTTGATTCTCGAGTACATTTTCCTTGAACCCTCGGCTCCGCACCCGCTAGCGTCTTGTCTGAAGGAACCGGACCGGGAAGGCTCACCGCCCGAGCGCTCCTCCGATCCGGTTCATTTCGTCTCCCCAAGGATGGGGGAGGAGGGGTGATGAGACGCTACATGATGATGACGAACCTTGGTTCCCGATCGGGACGGTTGAGCAGAGGATGTGTCGCGGCGACCGGGTTCGCCGTCGCGCTGCTCCTCGCGCCGAGCCTGGTCTACGGATTTCCCGTTCATCTCCAGACCTACGCGGAAAGCTCGCCGATGGCCCCGTTCGACCCGACCCTCGAGCGGCCCGGATGGGAACGGGTCCGCCTCGCCGATCCGGGCCTCGAGCGGGGGTTCGGCGCCGATGGATCGGACCTCTGGGACCACGGGATCGCATCGGACGGCATCGGCGGCGAAGGACCCGGCCTCAGGAAGCCGGGCGTCATCGGCGGGGTCCAACCGATCCCGGAGCCCTCGAGTCTGCTCCTCTTCGGAGCCGGAATCTTCGCCCTCGCTATCGGGGTCCGCGGGCGTGTCTCGTGACTTCGGGATTCCCTGTCGACCGAAGCGCGGCGACCGGCGTCTGAACTGACCCTGCCGTGCAGTCCGGCCGCGGAAGATGCATCTTCCGCCATCCGGCCGGAAGGCGGTGACGCGATGGGACGGCCCAGGAGGAATCGCCTCGGGAGGGAATCGACCATCGACGGCTTCGGCTTCCCTGTCCGAATCGCGATGGCTGCCGCCGTACCGCCCGCCGACACCCGCATGATCGGCAAACGCCTCGCGCTCCGCGCGGGGCGTTCCCGTTCGCGCGCCGACCGGCCTTGCAATCGAACCGGACCGGCGGGATACTTGCCTGCGGAGGTCGCTGCCGGAGAAAAGGCGGGGACCGCGCCGATTCGGTCGGGGCGTAGCGCAGCCTGGTAGCGCACTTGCATGGGGGGCAAGTGGTCGCTGGTTCGAATCCAGTCGCCCCGACCACTCCTTTCCCCCCGATTCCGGGTCCTGGATGGAGATCCTGGTCACGAACGACGATGGGGTGCTCGCCGAGGGGATCACCGTGCTCCGGCGGGCGCTGGAACCGCTCGGCAAGGTCTGGGTGGTCGCCCCGGAACGGGAGCAGAGCGGCGCCAGCCACGCGTTGACGCTCCACCGGCCCCTGCGCGTCCGCCGGATCGAGGAGTCCGTCTACAGCGTCGACGGGACGCCGACGGACTGCGTCATGCTGGCCTGCCGCGGAATCCCCGAGCTGAAGGACGCGACGATCGACCTCGTCGTCTCCGGCATCAACCACGGGCCGAATCTGAGCGACGACATCGGCTATTCCGGGACAGTCGCCGCGGCGATGGAGGGACGGATGCTCTCCCGCCCCTCGGTGGCGGTCTCGAGCGCCGCGTTCCGGCCCGGTGCCTTCGCTCCGGCGGGCGAGGTGGCCCGGATCGTCGTGGAGCGGCTCATCCACAACGAACCGCCTCCGGGGGTGGTCCTCAACGTCAACGTCCCCGACCGTCCTCTCGACCAGATGCGGGGAGTGCGGATCACGAAGCTGGGCAAGCGGGAGTACGTCGGGGAGGTCCATCGCAAGACCGACCCGCGAGGCCGCCCCTACTACTGGATCGGTGAGGGGAGGGGGGGCTACCGCCCCGAGACCGGAAGCGACGAGGAAGCGCTCCTGCAAGGGTACGTCTCGATCACGCCGATCCACCTGGATCTGACCGAGCACAAGGCCTTCGACCTGCTGGAAGGGTGGGGGTTCCCGACCGAGGGGTTCCGGTGAGACCCGAGGGCGAGGACGCCCGGACCGATCCCGTCGCGGCACGAAAGCGGATGGTGGAGGTCCAGCTCCGATCTCGCGGCATCGAGGACGAGCGGGTCCTGGATGCCTTCGCGTCGGTTCCGCGGCATCGCTTCGTCGAGCCGGCCATGCGCCTGAGCGCCTACGGGGATCACGCCCTCCCGATCGGAGAAGGCCAGACGATCTCGCAGCCGTACATGGTCGCCGTGATGACTCAGGCGCTGCGCCCGAAGGCCGAGGATCGGATCCTCGAGATCGGGACCGGATCGGGGTACCAGGCGGCGGTCCTCGCGCGTCTCGTCCGGACGGTCTTCACCGTCGAGCGGGTCCCGGGTCTGGCGCGCCGCGCCCAGGCCATCTTCGCCGGGCTCGGGATCGACAACGTCATCCAGCGGACCGGCGACGGCTCCCTCGGCTGGAGCCGCTACGCTCCGTTCGACGGGATCGTCGTGACCGCCGGCGCGCCGAGGATCCCCGAGTCGTTGCGCGAGCAGCTCGCGGACGGGGCGCGGCTCGTCATCCCCGTGGGAACCGGCGCGCACCAGGTCCTCCGGGTCCTCGAACGGCGGGGGGATCGCACCGTGGAGCGGACCGGCGAGGCCTGCACGTTCGTGCCGCTGATCGGCCGGGAGGCATGGCGGGAGGGATCCGGCTCCTGAACCGCGGATCCGACCGAGCGCGGCGCACGCGCGCCGGGGAATCGGCTCCCCGCCGAAAGGTCCTTGTCAGCCTCGGGGAGCCGGTGCTAGCGTTGGCAGAGCGGTTTGTGTCGTTGGTCGGGGCGTAGCGCAGTCTGGTAGCGCACCTGGTTCGGGACTAGGGGGTCGGAGGTTCGAATCCTCTCGCCCCGACCATCCACTCCTCCACGAATTCCACGATGAGGGTCTTTCATGGGAGCTGACCTCGCCGCCCGCCTGCGCGAGGCGATCCGCGACGTTCCCGATTTCCCGAAACCGGGCGTCCTCTTCCGCGACATCACCACGCTGTTGCTGCGTCCCGACCTGGTTCGGGAGGCGATTCACGCGTTGTGGGAACCGTTCGCGGCCGAACGGGTCACGCACATCGCGGGTCTCGAGGCGCGGGGCTTCATTCTCGGAACCGCTCTCGCCGTCGACCGCCACCTCCCGCTCGTTCTCATGCGGAAACCGGGCAAACTGCCGGGGGCCCGTTTCGGAGAGGAGTACCGCCTCGAGTACGGGAGCGCGGGGCTGGAGGTGCACCGGGACGCCCTCGGTCCCGGGGATCGCGTGCTGATCGTGGACGACGTCCTGGCGACGGGTGGAACGGCGGCCGCCGCCGGGAGGCTGGCCGCGCAGTGCGGAGCCGACGTCGTCGGCTACGCCTTTCTCGCCGAGATCGAGATCCTCGAGGGACGCCGACAGCTCGGATCCGTGCCCGCCGTCTCGTTGCTCCTCTACGGCGCGGAGCCGATCTCCGGATCCTGAATCCGACGAAGCGATCCCGTGACGATTGCAGGGGCTCGCGGATCGCCGCCCGAACCGGTCGATCCCGTCGACGCCTTCCCGCTCGACCGGCGGGAGCCGATCTCTTGTCGCCGCCTTCGCCGGAGAGTAGAGTCGACGGACGGCGCCGGATGGGACGATCGGCGCCGCGTCGCCCTCGTAGCTCAGGTGGATAGAGCAACGGTTTCCTAAACCGTAGGTCGGATGTTCGAGTCATCTCGGGGGCAAGGGACGGGGGGAGCGCGCTCCTCCCGTCCTGCTCTGTCCGCGCGATTCGCCCCGTGCTAGGCTGGTCGGATGCAATCCGACCAGCGAGCGCAACCGCCGCGGAACGGCGCGGGCCGAGGCGCCGGCGGAGGAATCCACCGCCGGGGCCTGATCCGCTCGGCGGCGCAGCTCGGGATCGGAACCTTCGTCTCGCGCCTCCTCGGCCTGGGGCGGGACATGAGCCGGGCCTGGCTCTTCGGGACCGGCACCGCCGCCGACGCCTTCAGCGTCGCCTTCCGGTTCCCGAACCTCCTCCGGGCGCTCTTCGCGGAGGGAGCTCTGAGCGCCGCGTTCGTCCCGGTCTTCACGCGGACCCTGCACGAGGGAGACCGCGAGAACCTCGAGGATTTCCTGCATTCCTTCGCCACGTTGCTCCTGCTGACGCTCGTCGGCGTCAGCCTGCTGGGCGTGGTGCTCGCGCCGCTCGTGGTCCCCTGGATCGTCGCCGGCTTCGAGGAGGTCCCCGGAAAGATCGCCCTGACGATCCGCCTCACCCAGCTCCTGTTCCCGTACATCCTCTTGATCGGCCTGGCGACCCTGGCGATGGGCGTGCTGAACAGCTTCGGGCATTTCGCGATGCCGGCGCTCGCTCCCGCGCTGATGAACGTCGCCATGATCCTCGGGGTGGTGGTCGTCGCCCCGCGGGTCGCCGAGACGCCCGAGAGACAGATCTACGCGCTGGCCGGCGCCGTCCTGGTCGGCGGGCTTCTCCAGGGTCTGATCCAGCTCCCGCCCCTCCTGCGGCGGGGACTGCGGCCGCGGTTCCGATGGGCGTTCGGTCACCCGGGGATCCGCAAGGTCGCGCTCTTGATGGTGCCCGGCATCTTCGGCTTCGCCGTCGCCGAGATCAACGCGTTCGTGAACCTGCTTCTCGCCTCCCGGCTCGAGCCGGGGAGCGTGGCCGCCCTCGAGTACGGCCAGCGCGTCATGCAGCTTCCGCTCGGGGTGTTCGCCGTCGCTCTGGGAACGGCCGTGCTCCCCACCCTGTCGCGCCAGGCGGCGGCGCACGACTTCGACGCCCTCCGCGACACCTACGGGTTCAGCCTCCGGATGACCTGGCTGATCCTGATCCCCGCGAGCGTTCTGCTGATCGTTCTCGCCCGCCCGCTGCTGATGCTCCTGTTCGCGCGCGGCGCCTTCCGGACCGGGGACTCCCTGGAACTGACCACGATCGCGCTCGTCTGGTTCTCCGTGGGGCTGGTCGCCTACGGTTCGGTGAAGTCGCTCGTTCCGGTCTTCTACGCGCAGCAGGACACCCGCACGCCCGTCCGCTGCGCGGCGCTGTCGATGGGAGCGAACATCGTCCTCGCCGTCGCGCTGATGGGACCGATGCGGCTCGGAGGCCTCGCGCTGGCGACGGCCGCGGCGAGCGCGATCAACGTCATGCTGCTGTTCCGGGAGACGGTCCGGCGCACCGGGATCGGGATCCCGAAGGATCTCGTCGGCGCCGGGCTCCGGTTCCTCCTGGCCGGGGGAGCCTGCGGCGTCGCGGCGTACCTCGCCAACGAGACGATCCCCCTGCCGCTTCTCCCACGGGTCCTGCTGGCCCTCGCCGCCGGCGGGCTGGCCGACCTCGTGGTCCTCCTGCTCCTGCGCGCCGAGGAGCCGCGGGACCTCCTCGAGATGCTCCGGCGACGGTTCGGGAGGAGTCGATGAACCGGGTGGAGGAGAAGCTCCGCATGCTTCCCGACCGCAGCGGCGTCTACCTCTTCCGCGACACGCGCGGCCGGGTCCTCTACGTCGGCAAGGCGAAGCGGCTGCCGTCGCGGGTCCGGAGCTACTTCCGCCGGCGCGGCGACCTCGATCCCCGGATCGCGCGGATGATCGACCGGATCGCGGATCTGGACACGATCGTCACCGGAAACGAGGTCGAGGCACTGATCCTCGAGGCGAACCTCATCAAGCGCCACCGCCCGCCATTCAACATCGAGCTGAAGGACGACAAGCGGTTTCCGTTCCTCAAGGTGACGGTCGGCCATCGATTTCCCGGCCTCTTCCTCACGCGCCGTTTGATCGCCGACGGGTCGCGCTACTTCGGTCCCTACACGCACGTGAAGAACCTCAGGCACACGCTGAAGACCCTGCGGAAGGTCTTCCCGCTGCGCAACTGTACCGACCGCCGGCTGGAGCGGGACGAGCGCGAGTGCCTCGAGTTCTTCATCGACCGCTGCCCGGCGCCCTGTACGCAGAGGATCGGAGAGGAAGAGTACGGCCGGATCGTCGCGCGGCTGCTCCGCTTCCTGGAAGGCGGGGTCGAGGAGGTCGTCCGGGAGCTGACCGAACAGATGGAGGAGCATGCGCGCCGCCTCCGGTACGAGGAGGCGGCCCGCCGGCGGGACGACATCGAAACGCTCCGGCGTCTGGTCCTCCAGCAGCGGATGACGCCGGCGGTCGCGGCCGACACCGACGTCGTCGAGCTGGTCGCGCGGGGGGATCGGGCCTGCTGCGTGGCGTTGCACGTCCGCGAAGGGAAGGTGCTCGGCAAGGAGCACCGGGTCTTGGAACGGATCGAGGGGAGCCGGCCCGAGCAGATCCTGCGGACGTTTCTGATCGGCGCCTATGCCGTCGTTCCGCAGCTTCCCGATCAGATCGTCACGTCGGTCCCGCCGGACGAGCGGGAGATCCTGGAAGCCTGGCTGCGGGAACGGGCCGGGAGGCGGGTCGTCCTCAAGACCGCCCGGGGCGGGGTCCTCGGCCGGCTGCTCGGCGCCGCCCGGGAGAACGCGCATCTCCGCCTCGAGGAGGAGGAGCTGCGGGATCGCCGGCGGAGGGCGCGGGTGGAGACCTCCGTCTACGATCTGCAGGAACGGCTCGACCTCGCCCGGACGCCGTATCGGATCGAGGGCTACGACATCTCCAATCTCCACGCGGACGCGGCGGTGGCTTCTCGGGTCTGCTTCCAGGACGGAATCCCCTTGAAGAGTCAGTACCGGCGGTTTAGGATGAAGCAAGCTCAAGGCCCGGACGACGTTGCGATGATCGGGGAGGTGCTCGCCCGGCGATTGCAACGTTTGAAGACGGGCGAAGAGACGGCGCCCGACCTGATCCTGATCGACGGAGGGAAGGGGCAGGTCGGACGGGCCGCACAGATCCTTCACGAAGAGGGGTTCGGAGAGATCCAACTCCTGGGGTTGGCGAAGCGAGAGGAGCTCGTCGTGATCCCGGGTGTTCGCGATCCGGTCCGGTTGCCGCGCCACGCGGAAGGTCTCCGGCTCCTCCAGCGCGTGCGCGATGAAGCGCATCGCTTCGCGATCGGGTACCATCGCAAGATCCGCCAACGAACGCAGACCGCCTCGGTCCTGGATCGTCTTCCCCGGATCGGGCCGGCACGGCGCCGGGCGTTGCTCCGGCATTTCGGCAGTCTGGCGGCGATTCGAGAAGCGGACATCGAGACGCTCTGCGCGGTCCCCGGGATCGGTCCGACCACCGCCCGGGAGATCCTCGAGGCGCTGCGCGCGGAGGCACGATGATCGACGAGGAGGCCACGCTGGAGGCGTACCTGGACCATCTTCGCCTGGAACGGAGGCTGTCGCCCCGGACGGTCGCCGCGTACCGCGCCGACCTGCTCCAGCACCTCCGGTTCCTCGGCGACGGAGCGGAGACGAGCTGGGGCGAGATCACCACCGACCGGCTCCGGGAGGATCTCGCCCGCCTGCATCGGGGGGGACGGAACCGGCGGAGCCAGCAACGGTACCGGAGCAGCCTGCGGAGCTTCTACGCGTTCCTCCTCGCCCAGAGCTGGATCGACGCCGATCCGTCGAGCGATCTGGAGGGGCCCCGCGTTCCCAGGCGGATGCCGCACGCCCTCGGGATCCGCGAGGTGCGCCGGCTGCTGGAGGGCTGTCCTCAGGAGGCACCGCTCGATCTGCGGGACCGCGCGATGCTGGAAGTGGCCTACGGAGCCGGATTGCGGGCCTCGGAGCTGGTCGGGCTGGGGGTCGAGTCGATCGACCTGGAGCGGCGCCTGGTCCGGGTGGTCGGGAAAGGGGGCCGGGAGCGGATCGTTCCGCTCGGCGTCCCGGCCTGCGAGTCGGTCCGCCGCTACCTGGACCGCGGACGCGCGCCGCTACGGGGACGGAAACGCAGCGGCGCGCTGTTCCTGAATCGGCGGGGCGACGCGCTCTCCCGGATGGGTTTCTTCCGGGTCCTGCGGAAGCGTGGGGCAGGGGCCGGACTCGATCCCAGGAGACTCCATCCCCACCTGCTTCGCCATAGC
>WJJW01000079.1 GCA_014729455.1 Candidatus Eiseniibacteriota bacterium | reverse complement strand
CACCTCTACCGTCGCCTCCAGGCTCTCCGCGTGGGACATCGGCGGCAGGATCCCCGGGATCCGCTGGGCGAGCAACGTCTTCCCGCCTCCCGGCGGACCGATCATCAGCAGGTTGTGTCCGCCGGCGACGGCGATCTCCAGGGCGCGGCGCGCCATTTCCTGTCCACGCACTTCGGCGAGGTCGGGGCCGGGCGGGTGTGGATCGACCGGTCCGTGTCCGCGGTTCGACGGTTCGGAACGTCGGCCGCTCGACGGCGCCCGACCCCGCAGCAGGTCGGCCGCCTCGGCAAGGCTCCGGACGCCCGTCGCCTCGATCCCCTCGACGATCTCCGCCTCGGCGCGGTTCTCCTCCGGGACGAGAAGCCGGCGCCTCCCGCCGGCCCGCAGCAACGACAACGCCATCGCGAGCACGCCGCGCACCGGCCGCACGGTCCCGTCGAGCGAGAGCTCTCCGGCGATCGCCCAACCGTCGAACGCCGGACGGGGGATCTTCTTCTCCTCGGCGATGATTCCCAGCGCGACGGGAAGGTCGAAGAAGGCGCCTTCCTTCGGCAGCTCGGCGGGGGAGAGGTTGATCGTGATCCGGCGATCGGGGAACGGCAGACTGCTCGCCTTGATCGCCGCCTCGACCCGTTCCCGCGATTCCCGGACCGAAGCGTCCGGCAAGCCGACGATCGCGGTCCGGGGGTAGCCGTTGCGGACGGCGACCTCTACCTCGACGGGGCGCGCCTCGACCCCGACGAGCGTGAACGAGGCGACCCGGGAGACGGTCTTCGGTCGGCTCGCGCCGGGCGCAAACGTCTGCCGGTCGTTCTCCTCGGCTGGGTGCTCGGTCTCCACGACGGCGCCCCGTGCAGGAGGCGTGCCGCGAGCCCCCCGACGATCTATCTGAGCACCGTGATCCGCCGTGTCGACTCCCGGCCCTCCGCCGACAGCCGAAGGAAGTACACGCCTCCGGAAACCGGACGGCCGGCGGCGTCGCGGCCGTCCCACCGCACGCTGCGGGGACCGACGCCCGGCGCTTTCTCCAGCAATCGCCGGACGCGACGCCCGCTCACGTCGAGAACCTCCAGCGCCACGGGACTGGACGTCGCGCTCGCGAACGAGATCTCCGCCGCGCCGAGAACCGGATTCGGGTGGACGCGGGTGATCGCGAGCGTCGGGATTCCCCCGGGCTCCGAATCCCCGATCGCCGCAGGATCCGGGAAGAACCGGAACGCCTGATACCCGACGCTCCCGTTCGCGGCGTGGACCACGCCGTCCCGCACGTGGAAGTCGCCAAAGGTCGCCAGCGCCTCGTAATAGCCGGTGATGAACGGATTCGTCGGATCCGTGCAGTCGATGACGTTGAGCGTCGTCTGGTCGTCGAGGAAGGCGTACCCGTTCCAGACGTCGACGATCCCGCTGAAGGTCCAGTCCGAGATGTAGAGGGACCCGAGGTGCGTCGGATCCGTCGGATCGGCGACATCGACGATCTCCAGGCCGTCCATCCTGGTCGCGACGTAGGCGATCCCGTCCTCGACGGTCACGTCGGTCGCATCGAGCCCGGGGGGATCGTAGGTGCCGATCTCCACCGGGTGGAACGGATCGGAGAGATCGAGGATCCGCACGCCCGCCTCGTCGCACGGGGCGTAACCGTATCCGCCCTCCACCTCGAGGTCCCAGATCCAGTCCGGAGCGGTCCAGACGCCGACGAGCTCCGGCTGCGTCGGATCCGCGACGTCCACGGCCTGGACCCCCACGAATGGATCCACGACATAGGCGATGCCCTCCTCGACGACGAGCTGTCTGCTGTACTCGTCGAGGGCCAGGAATCCGATCTGCATCGGCGCCGTCGGATCGGCGACATCGAAGATCCGCAGCCCGGTGGGCTGGTCGGTGAGGTAGGCGCGGTCCCCGCGCACTTCGACGGCGTAGCAGGGCCCGTCGACGTCCGTCCGGGACAGGAGCCGGGGCCGGTCCAGGCTCGTGGCGTCCAGGACGAGCAATCCGTCGCCGTTCGCCAGGTACGCCAGGTTCGGCTCTCCCATCGCCACGTCATACGTGCTGGAAACCATGTCGTAGTAGCCGATTCGATATGGATCGGTCGGATCGGTCAGATCGACCAGAGCGTATCCGCTGCCGCGGGGGAGGTGCAGGAGCGGGCCGTCCACTTCCACGTCGGAACCTCCCGTGGGGTAGTGCCCCACGACGGTCGGGTTCTCCGGGTCGGCCGTGTCGAGGATGTAGGCGCCTTCGAAGATGTCCACCGGATAGGCGCGGTCGCCGGCCGCGGTCACGTCCCGGATGTTCCCGCCCCCATCGAAGGTGGCGAGCAGAGGGAACGAACCGCCCGAGACGTCCAGGATCCAGAGTTCGCCGTTGCGGGGGACGTAGCCGACCTCGCCGGCGACGTGGATCGTCGTCCCGTGGGTCGTGCTCATGCCGGCGAAGTCCATCGAGCCGTCTGCATTGATCCGGAACTTGCCGATCTGCTGGCCCGCAGAGTAGAGGAAGCCGTCGGTGTAGTGGAGGTCGTCGACATAGCTGAAGTTGACGATGTAGGAGTAGTCGTACGGATCGGTCGGGTCGGTGACGTCGATCCGGTGGATGATCCCCCAGCTCGCCGCCACGTACGCCCAGCGATCCCACACCTCGACCCCGCGGATCGGGGCAACCAGGTTGTACTGCTCGATATGCGTGCGGCCGAGCTTCACGGGCGCCGCCGGGTCGGCCACGCTCCAGATCTCGAGCCCGGCCAGCCCTTGCGCGGCGTAGAGCCGCTCGGTCGACGGGTCGTAGAAGAGGTCCTGGATCACGCCGCTTCCCCACATCGAATCGGAGATCGGGACCGGATCCGCCGGATCGCTCACGTCGAAGACGACGACCGCCGCGCCGGCGCTCTGGAACGCGAGATCCCGCTTCTCATCGACGGCGACGACCTCCGGCGCGCCGAACGGCCATCCCCCGAGTCGCTGGACGTTCAGGGAGTCGTAGCCGACCAGCCCGCGCAGGGAACCGGGAGCATCGGCGACGAGGACCTCCCGCGGGTCGGTCCCGGTGGACCCGGCGGAGAACGGAAGTCCCACGCTGAGAAGGAGAACGAGACAAGCGAGCGATCTGGAAGTCATGTGACACCCCCGTCGGCTGCAGGATGCGGCGAGCTGTGGACCCGGGCCGATGGCCGGCCGGGCTCCTGGCGTTTCCTGGTACGTCACACCGCCGTCCCCGTGACAGGAGGCGCGGCCCCGATCGTGAGGACCCGGGACCGCGCCTGTCTCCGCCGGTGGGACCGCAGCCTTTCTCTCAGCGGACGAGGTGGACGCGCTGGACCTCGTGCTCCGCTCCGGACGCGATCCGTGTGAAGTACACGCCCGCCGGCACGTTGCGGCCGGCGTCGTCCGTTCCGTCCCAGACCAGCCGGTGGAGCCCGGCGCCCAGGCTCCGGTCCCCCGTCAGGCGGCGGACCAGCCGGCCGTTCAGATCGTGGACCGCGACCTCGACTCGGCTCGGCCGCTGCAGCCGGATCTCGATCTGCGCCGTCGTCCGGAACGGGTTCGGGTAGACCGCACCCAGGTCGAGGCGGATCTCACCGGCCGATCCGGGCACGACCGGCTGCGCGAAGTATCCGTCCTCCGACCAGCCGTCGGTCAGCGTGAACAGGAACGCGACGATGTCGTCGACGTCCTGATCGCTCAGACCCAGGTCGCCCAGCTCCTCGTCGTTGACGTTCTCGGGGTACTCCGGCGGCGGCCAGTCGGCCACGTCCCGGGTGTTGTAGAAGTCGACGACGTCTCGCAGGCTCTTGAAGAAGCCGTTGTGCGTGAACGCCTGGACGAACCCCTCGTACGGCCGTGCGCCGACGTTCCGCAGCGTCGGGACCTTCATCTTGCCGTATTCCGCCGGATCATCGAGGAACCCGCCGAGACCGAGATCGATCCAGTCTTCGCGGTCGGGATTGAACGCGGGCGGCATGTCGTACCAGGGGTTCTCCGGGTTCTTCGGGACCCCGAGGTTGTCGTAGGTGAAATCGGTGAAGAGGGGCGGCGTGCCGTCCTCGGCCGGCTGGCTCGGATGGCAGGCCGAGCACATCGCCTGGCCCTCGAACAGGTTCAGACCGCGCATCTCCTGTTCGGTCAGATCCGTCTCCCCGGCGAGGTAGGCGTCGTACTTCGAGCTGAAGGGATTGACCTCCTCGGACGCTTCGTATGCTCCGATCGCCTCGGCCATGTATTGATAGGCCTGCTCGATGTCCATGAAGATCCCGTATCCGTAGATGTCCTGGAAGAGCATCGCGTAGTCGGAGTGCTTGATCTTGTTGATGACCACTTTCATGTTCGGATTGTTCTGCTCGACGCGGTTGAGGAACGGACCCTTCGCCTGTTCCACGACGTTGAGCGCGCGGCCATCCCAGAAGCTCCCGCCGACGTAGAGCCCTTCGTCCTCGTCGTAGTGGAAGTCGGGGCTGAAGGATGCGTAGGCGGCGGTCGGCGGCTTGCGGTTCCCGAATCGGACGTGCACCGCGCCCGGATAGACGGCGCCGTGGGCGTTGATCTCCGAATCCGGCCCGGCGAAGGCCGTCTCGGGCCCGTGGCAGGCCGCGCAGGACTGCCCGGGCGGCGTGGAGAGATTCGTGTCGAAGAAGAGCAGCTTGCCGAGCTCCTCGACGTCGGTCAGCTCTGCGCCGGCGGAGCCGACGAGAACCGATGCGAGCAGACAGAAGAGAAAGGTGGCCGGGACTGCGGAGCGGATGAACCGTTTCATGGCTTCCTCCAAATCGTGTGCTTCCGTTGGGTTCGCGCAGTCGTCCGGGAGCGGCCGCCCCGATCACCGACGAACCGACTGACCCCCGAGGACGAGTCGGTCCAGCAGGTAGCGTGATACAAACTTGACTTGAGGATAAGCCATTCTTTGAAGGGTGGCCCCTCTTCCCGCACTGTTTGGCTGGTCACGGGTCGCAATTGGATGGTCAATCGGATGGTGAATACCCCTTGATTCTCGGCTTTGGCTTGTCGATACTACCGGTGGAGGTGGTCCAATGGAGGATGTCCGGTTGACGACAGCGCCCACCCGGCCCCTGGAGGATCTGCGGATCGACCGGCAGAGCGAGACGCCGGTCTACCTGCAGATCGTCCATGCGATCCGGGAGCGGATCTCCGCCGGAGCGCTTCCGGTCGGCACGCGGCTCCCGCCGGAACGCAAGCTCGCCGAGGAACTCGGGGTCAACCGCAGCACCGTCTTCCAGGCCTATCGGGAGCTGAAGGAGCGCGGCCTCCTCGGAGCGCGGGTCGGCAGTGGTACGGTCGTGCTTCCGCCGCAGGTCACCTCCGCCGACCCCGCGCTCCGGGGCCGCGCGATCCCGTGGAACCAGCTCTTCCGCGCCCCGGCGGCGAGCGATCCCGATCCGCTGCTGCGCGACCTGCTCTCGCTGACCGAACGCGAGGACCTGATCTCCTTCGCCGTCGGGCTGCCGTCGCCGGACTGTCTACCGATCGCCGACGTCCAGCGGATCTTCGCCGAGCTGAGCGAGGAGGCCGGCGCTTCTCTCTACCTCCACTGCCCGACCGAGGGCCACACCCCGCTGCGCGAGGCGCTGAGCGTCTGGGCCGACTCCCGGGGGATCGAGACGAACGCGTCGGAGCTGCTCGTCCTCTCAGGATCGCAGCAGGGCCTCGACCTGGCGGCGCGGGTCTTCCTCTCGCCGGGCGACGCCGTGGTCGTCGAGGAGCCGACGTACATCGGCGCACTGCACGTCTTCCGGGACGCCGGGGCGCGGCTGCTCTCGGTCCCGGCCGACGCCGACGGGATGCGGACCGACCTCCTCGCGAACCTCCTGGAGAAGAACCGGCCGAAGCTGATCTACACGTTGCCGACGTTCCAGAATCCATCGGGGAGCGTGCTCTCTCTCGAGAGGCGGCGCCATCTTCTCGATCTCTCTCTCCGTCACCAGGTCCCGATCCTGGAGGACGACCCGTACTCCGAGCTGCGGTACGAGGGGGAGCCGCTCCCGTCCCTTCGCGGAATGGAGGGGGGCGAGAGCGTTCTCCATCTGAGCACGTTCTCGAAGCTGCTCCTCCCGGGACTGCGGGTCGGCTGGCTCGTCGCCCCGCCGCCGGTGATCCGGCGATTCGCTCTGGCGAAGCAGTCGATCGACCTGCACACCAACACGGTCGCCCAGATGATCCTCGACCGGTTCGTCCGCGAGGGGCTCCTCGAGGCGCATCTCGAGATGGTCCGAAGCGCCTATCGCAAGAAGCGGGATCTGATCCACTCGGTGTTGAGCGTGAAGGCGCCGGCCGGATTGAGCTGGCGGAGCCCGCAGGGCGGGTTCTACGTCTGGGGCCGGCTGCCCGACGGGATCGACTCGTCCCGGCTGCTCGGGATCGCGGCGGACGCGGGCGTCGCGTACCTGCCCGGGTGGCCCTGTTTCGCGGCGGAAGGCGGGGAGCGCTACTTCCGGCTGAACTTCACCTACCCCGAGGGCGACCGGATCGTCGAGGGGGTGGAACGACTGATGCAAGCGATCGAGACGGCGGCGTTGCTCCCCGAGGCGGGACGGAAGCGCCGCGCGGGCACGCCGCCGATCGTCTAGGGGGGTTGAGGAAGGGGGCTCGTCATGGCCGTACGATTCGCCGATCGGATGAAGTGGCTGAAGGCTTCGGAGATCCGGGAGATCCTGAAGCTGACCCAGAACCCGGAAGTGATCTCCTTCGCCGGCGGGCTGCCGGCGGCGGAGCTGTTCCCGGTCAAGGAGATCCTCGCCGCTTCTGCCGAGGTGCTGGAGCAGCAGGGCTGTCAGGCGCTCCAGTACTCGACGACCGAGGGATGCCTCGATCTCCGCAACGCGATCGCCGAGCGGATGAATCGGTTCCGCGGCACCCGCGTCTCCGGGGACCGGATCCTGATCACCTGCGGGTCCCAGCAGGGGCTCGATCTGACCGGCAAGCTGTTCCTGGACCCCGGCGATGCGATCCTCTGCGAGAGCCCGACATACATCGGGGCGATCAATGCGTTTCGCGCCTACCAGCCCCGCTTCGTCCAGGTGCCGACCGACGACGACGGGATGATCCCGGACGAGCTCGAGCGCCTCGTCCGTGAGACCGAGCGCGTGAAGCTGCTCTACGTGGTCCCCGACTTCCAGAACCCGAGCGGCCGGACGTGGTCGCTGGAACGGCGGCGCGGACTCCTCGACGTGGCGGAGCGGCACGAGATCCCGATCATCGAGGACAGCCCGTACGCGGAGGTCTGCTTCGAGGGGGAGGCGCCCCCGTCGATCCTCTCGCTCGACGAGCGGGGGCTCGTCGTCTACCTCAGCACCTTCTCGAAGATCTTCTGTCCCGGCCTGCGGATCGGCTGGCTGGCCGCGGAACAGTCCTTGTTCGAGCGGTACGTGCTGGCGAAGCAGGGGGCGGACCTGCACACCTCTTCGCTGTCGCAGCACCTGATCCGGACCTACATGGCGCGTCACGACATGGACGCGAACGTCGAGCGGATCCGACGGACGTACCGGCGGCGTCGCGACGTGATGGTCGAGGCGATCGCCCGGGAGTTTCCAGAGGGGATTCGCCACACGCGACCGCGCGGGGGGCTGTTCCTCTGGGTCGAGCTGCCGGCCGGCGCCGACGCGAAGGAGATCCTCGTGCGGGCGCTCGACGAGAACGTCGCGTTCGTTCCGGGAGGATCGTTCTTCCCCAACGGCGGCGGGGAGAACACGATGCGCCTGAACTACTCGGCGATGCCGGAGGAACGGATCGTCGAGGGGATCCGGCGGCTGGGTCGCGTGCTGCGGGAAACGCTTGCCGTATCGGGAGGCCTGGCGCGAAGATCGGAGTCGTGAGGTCCCAGTGGCCGGTGCTGTGCGGGCTCTTCCTCCTCGCGCTGGCGGTGCGCGCGCTGCACCTGGCCGGCATGGCGGACCACCCGAGCTTCTCGATCCCTCTCGTCGACGCGGCGACGTACCATGAGCTCGCCCTGCGCTTCGCGGAAACCGGAACGCCAGGGCGAGGCTTCTTCTGGCAGCCTCCTCTCTATCCCCTGTTCCTCTCCGGCGTCCATGCGCTGAGCGGCGGCTCGATCGTCGCGGCGAAGACGCTGCAGGCGATCCTCGGAGCGGTCACGTGCGTTCTGACCTGTCACCTGGGGCGCCGGCTCTTCGATCTCCGGGTCGGGATCGTCGCCGGCCTGATCGTCGCGCTGTACGGTCCGCTGGTCTACTACGAGACCGAGCTGCTCGCGACGGGCCTCGCGACGTTCTGGTCGATCCCGCTCCTGCTGCTGCTTCTTCGGTTTCGGGAGCATCGCTCCCCTCTGCTTCCGCTCGCCTTCGGGATCCTCGCGGCGCTCGCGGTCCTGACCCGGCCGACGACCCTGCTCTTCGTCGTCGTCGCCGCCGTCTGGATCCTCGCGCTCGAGATCCGGGACGGTGGGATCGGCCGTCCGGCGCGCTCGCTCGCGCTGGGACTCCTCGGATTCGCCTTCCTGGCCGCACCGTTCGGTCTTCTGAACCGCTCCCACGGGTTCGGGACCTTCTCGATCCTGCCGCTGTCGGGCGCCCTCAACCTCTACATCGGCAACAATCCGGATCCATGCGAGACGCTGACCGCCCGACCCGGCTGGGAGTGGAGCAGGCTGACGAACCTCCCGTCTCTCGAGGGAGTCGATCGTCTCGCCGATCACCCGGCCTTCTTCCGCGAACGGGTCCGGCGCTTCGCGACCGGCGATCCCGGAGGCTTCGTGAGCGGGCTCGCCGGCAAGACGCTCCGCTTCTTCGGCTCCCGGGAGATCCCGCGGAACGTCGATCCACTGCTGTTTCGGGACTCCTCGCCCGTCTTGCGCGCGTTGCTCTGGAGGGTGGGGGACTTCGGGTTCCCGTTCGGGATCCTGTTGCCGCTCGCGGCGATCGGCGGCTGGCTCTTGCGCCGCCGCGCGCCCGCGGTTCTGTGGTTGTTCCTGGCGAGCAACGCGATCGCGGTGATCCTCGTCTTCGTGTCCGGGAGGTACCGGATGCCGATCATTCCGGTCCTCTCCCTGCTCGCCGCCGGTGGGATCCTCGGGATCGTGGAGATGGTCCGGGACGGCCGATGGCTCCGGATCGGGGTCGTCTGCTCGATCGGGACCGGAATCGCCGCTCTCTCCACGATCCCCGGGCCGTTCTGCGAGGAACGGCTCGACTACCGCGCCGAGCTCGACTACCTGCTCGGCCGGTCGCATTACGAGCGGGCGATCGAGACGGCGGATCCGGAAGAGGCCGCGGCGGAGCTTCGCGATGCGGAGCGTTCCTACGAGCGGGCGCTGGAGCGACGGGACGATTTCGCAGACGCCTGGAACGAGCTCGGCAACGTCCACCAGGTCCGGGGGGATCCCCAGGAGGCGATGAATTGCTATGCGATCGCCCTGCACCATCGAGAGGACCACGCGCGCGCCTGGCATAACCGGGGAGTGATCCTCCTCGGGGCGAAGGAGCACGAGGAGGCGATCTTCTCCTTCCGTCGCGCCCTCGCGCAGGACCCGATGTACGCCCGGACCTACCTGGTCCTCGGCTACGCCCTGCTCGGGGCGGACCGGACCGCGGAGGCGGCCGAAGCCGCGCGCCGCGGGTTGCGCATCCAGTCGTCTGCAGATCTCCGCGAGCGCCTGCAAGCGTTGCTCGCCGAGGCGCGGGCGGCCTCCGGGCACTCCGCCCGCTGACCTGGACACCCCGGGACCGGTGGGCTACGCTCTGGGTAGCCGGGGGCGCTCGGAATCTGCCGCGATTCCGTTACGGAGAGTTGCCGATGCCGCAACGAAATCCCGTCCGATTCCTGTTTCTGTGCGCCGCCGCGCTCCTCGCTCTCCCGATCGCCTGCACCGAGTCGAGCAATCCCGTCGAGCAGCAAGAGCCGCCGCCTCCGTCGCACGGATGGCTGCGGGGAACGGTCGAGTCGATTCCGGGAATGGAGTCGATCCGCTCCGACCTCCACGTCTACAGCGCGCTGGATTCCGCGCGGATCGACGCGGACGGTCGATTCCTGGTCGCGGTCGACAGCCTGGCGAGCCTCTGCTGGCTCGTCGTCGCCGCGCCGGGCGGGCCGCCGATCCTCCTCGCCGGGGTCTCCCCCGAAGAAGAGGAGGTCCGGATCGACGCGAACACGACGATGCGCGCTCTCCTCGAGTTCGATCCGCTCCTCGACGGCGTCCCGGCGCCCGCGCGGAGGACCGTTGCCGGCGCGCTCGAAGAGGCGTTGCGGGGTCCAGCGGCGTCGCTCCGGGAGCGGCTGACACAGGGCCGATTCGATTCGCTGGTCGATCCAGTCGACCCCGCCGTGCAACGCCGCGTCGCGCGGCTGCTCCGGGACCAGGTCGGCGCCGGCCGGGCCGAGTCCGCCGATCCCGCTCCCTGGATCGAGGAGACGACGGGGCGAGAGGCGCCGATCGAGGTGGCCAACCCGCTCGCGATCCATGTCGGGGTCGGCGTGCATCGCTACTTTTCCGGTGATCGCCTGCGCACCGTCTCTCTCGCGCCCGCGCCGCTGGAGGCGCCGCTGGCGGTATCCGAGGCGATCCGCGGGTCGATCCACCTCCCGTCAGGACGTTACCGTCTCTCCTTCCACACCGGTGCGGGGTCCGAGTCCGACTCCGCCGGGACCCCGGCGACCCTCGCCATGCAGCGGAATCTCCAGGAGCTGTTGGCGCGAACGGTCCGGCGGCTTCTGCGGATCGGAGACCCGCTTCCGTGGATCGAGTCCCCCGGCAGCTTCGAGCCGTCCGACTTCGACGGGATCGAGGCGGTCCTGGCGGCGCGAACCGAAGGGGATCCGATCGCTTATCGCAGATCCGCTCTGGAGTTGCTCGACCACAACCGGGCCGCCCTGCTTCCCGGGATCGCCTCGCCGATTCCCCGGTTGCTCCTTCCGATCGCGATCGCCGGTACCCAGGCGACGGAGGGACTCGATCCCGGACTGCACCTCGCCCACCTGTTCGAGTCCCGCGAGCGGGTCGATCTCTACGCCCGGGTCGACCCGGACGGCGCGATCGCGATCGGTCCGCCGGACGTCGTGCGTCCTCCCGAGGATCTCATCGGGCATTACGGCCACGGGACGGTCCACCTCCATTGGCGCGACGTCGCCGACAACGAGGACGGGTACATCGTGGAGCGGCGCATGGACGGCTTCTTCTCCGAGCGCGCCACCCTCCCTGCCGACGCCACCACCTTCCGCGACACCGGATTCCGGCCCGACTGGGTCTATACGTTCCGTGTCTTCGCCTACAACGAGGCGGCGACCTCTCCTTCATCGAAGGAGGTTCCGATCGAGACGCGGGACGTGGAGGACGTGGTTCCACCGGCGGCGGTCACGGACCTGCGCGTCATCCGGATCCTAGAAGACGGGGTCGAGATCGGCTGGACGGCGCCCGGGGATGACGGCTTCCTCGGCAGAGCGCAGTGCTACGAGATCCGCCATGCCCCTCACTGGGTGACCGAGGGGACGTGGGACGATGCGACCGTCCACCCCGAGTCTCCGGCGGTCCTGGCCGGCGGGCTCCCGCAGCGCTTCACGCTCCGCGGGCTCGATCGGGAGGGAGAGCACTGGATCGCCCTGCGGGCTTACGACGAGTCGGGACTGCCGTCGCCGGTTTCCAACCAGGTGCGCGTCGTGGTCGTCGGCGGAGATCCCGATGATCGGTGGCTCGACGGCTTCGGTCCTTATCCGGAAGGCATGGGGCCCAACGCGGCCGTCTTCGCCCTCGAGGTCTACGAGGGGGATCTGATCGCCGGCGGGAACTTCACCCGCGCCGGCGGGACCGCGGCGAACCACGTCGCTCGATGGGACGGCACCGCCTGGCACCCCCTCGGAGAGGGGATGGATGGCTACGTTCGGGGACTGACGACCTACGACGGAGATCTGATCGCGGTCGGGCTTTTCGAGCGCGCCGGCGGAAAGGTGGTCAACGGAATCGCTCGCTGGGACGGAACCTCGTGGAACCCGATCGGTGCGGGCGCGAACGGGAACCTCTACGTCGCGGCGGTCTACGAAGGAGACCTCGTGGTCGGAGGGGCGTTCCACCGGATCGACACCCTGACGACCCGAAGCATCGCGCGCTTCGACGGATCCCGCTGGCATTCCCTGGGCTCCGGCGTCAACAACCAGGTCTTCGGGCTCTTTCCTCTCCAGGGGGACCTGCTCGTCGGTGGAGACTTCAGCGTCGCGGACGGAGTCCCCGGCACGGGCAAGATCGCCCGCTGGGACGGCTCGAGGTGGCACTCGCTGGGTGGAGGGATGGACCTCGACTACGTCCGAGCGATGGCCGTGTTCCGGGGAGATCTCGTCGCCGGTGGTCAATTCGTCCACGCCGGCGAGGTCATCGCGAACAACCTCGCCCGCTACAATGGCTCTTCCTGGGATCCGATCGGAAGAGGAACCGACCGGTGGGTGCGCTCGATGGTGAACCACGACGGACTGCTCTACGTCGGCGGCGACTTCTGGCGCGTGGATGACCTCCCGCTCTGGCACATCGCTCGTTGGGACGGAACGGAGTGGAGTCCCCTCGGATCCGGCATCGAAGGGAAGGTGCATTGCATGACCGTGTACGAATCCACGCTCGTCGTGGGTGGGTGGTTCGAGACGGCCGGGGGAAAATCCTCACATCGCATCGCATTCTGGAAGCTCTGACCCGCGAATCGACGAATTGACCGCCTCCCCCGGCGGTCGATCGGCTCCATTCCTTGACAGGCGCGGCGACTCGGGAGCAAACTGGCCTTGCTTGCACGACATGAGTGCAAGTCATCCACCAGGGCCGCTAGAGGGCTCGCGTCTGGCCGCACCCACGCGAGACGGTACGGACAGGCGGAACAGAGGAGGTGAGCGCGATGGATCGATCGCCGCTGCTGAATCTGGAGAAGCTGATGACCTCACGGCGGAACGCGATCTTCGAGCGGCTCCTCTGGCTCAAGGACGGCGACCTGTTCCTCACGAACCCGTCCCGGGACCAAGCGCGTCCACTGAGCCGGAAGGAGATCACGGATCTGATCGCGGAGCTGACCGCCGATCCCGAGACCCGTCCGATTCTCAAGGTGCAGAGCGCGGAACCTCGGCAGACGCAACGGTAGCGGCCCGGAGGAGTCCCCCCCGGGCCGCCTGGTTCACGGATCGGTGGAGCCGATCGACTACCGTACGATCCAGATCCTCGCGGTGCGGGAGTAGACGATCCCTTCACCGAAGGCGCGGAGTCGCGCGAAGTAGATCCCGTTTCCGATGCGCGGATCGGTGCTCCACCGGTACTGATGGGAACCGGCCGGAAGCGCGCCGTCTTCCAGCGTCAGGACCCGACGCCCGGCCACGTCGAAGACCGCCAGATCGACATGTGCGGGAGACGGCAGATCGAGCTGGAGGATCGGCACGGCGCCGCCCGCCGACCGGGAGGTGAACCGGATCTCGGTCGGCAGAGCCTCCTCGTCGGGGACCTCGGACGGATCGAGTTCGTAGGCGTCCAGCCGCACGAAGCCGCCGCCGTAGATCACGTCGAAGCAGACACCAGGGGCCAGGCACCGGCCCAGCACGGCTGCGAATTCCCCCTGACGGGAGGAACAGGTCAGGATGGTGAACGAATCACCCGGCTGGACCTGGAAGCCGTCGATCGCGATGACCTCGAGCAAACCATCGAGGGATGCCTGGCCCGTAACCATGAGGAGATCGATCTGGCCGGGATCGGTCCCGCCGATCTCGATCGTGAGCCGTCCGCCGTCCTGCTGCTCATAGTCGCCGTCGACCGTGAGCGTGTCCGCGGAGAGGCCGGGGTAGACCCAACCGTCGTTGATCAGGTCCCCGGCGACGGTTCCGTCACCGCCGAGGATCCCGCCGTCGACGAAGAGCGGGTTCGGGGAGGCGAGGACGCCCGACAGGGTCGTCCGTCCGCGTTCCTGCACGAACTCTCCGGGGACGGTGAAGGTCGACTCTTCGGGAATGTTCAACTTCCCGGCGACCTCGAGATCGCCGGTCGTTTCGAAGTCGCGGTTGGCGATCGTGAACTCGCCCTGCGGTCCGATCTTCGCGAAACCGCTCAGCCCGTCGTTTCGATTGTAGTCGCGATAGATTCCCGATCCGGGTCCGTCGAGCAGGATCGTCGCGTTGGCGGTATCGATCGGAGCGCCGTTCAGAATGACTTCGCTGCTGTCGCGCACGATCCAGGTTCCGCCGGTCAGTGTGCCGGAACCGTAGCCGATCGGAGCCCGATTGATCGCGAGGGTGGCGCGACCGAGCGCCTCGCAGATTCCTTCGTTCCGGAAGTGGCTGGTGTCGACGTTGAGCCGGTACGCGGCGGAGTCGGCCCGGACCGTTCCGCGATTGGTGAACGGACAGACGATGTCCCCCTTGCCGTGGATCGTGTGATCGATCTCCTGGATCAACACGTCCCCGTAGGTGGCGTAGATCCGGTCCTGGTAGGAGTCGCCGTTCAGGAGAACGTCGCCGGTCCCGCTCAAGGTGAAGGTGTTTCCGCTCGCGCGGATGTCGATTCTGGAATCTCCGCTGCTCTGGTCGTTGACGCGGATCGTTCCGTGGTTCACGAGCCCTTCCCCACCGGTCTGGAGAGTGCGGTCGCTCGGGACGTCGATCCATCCGGTCTCGAGAATCGTTGCATCATAGAGATAGGCATTCATGACCCGGACGACCGACTCGCCGGTTCGGTCGATCGTGCCTCCCCGGACTTGTGCGTTGTCCCTGATCTCGACGTTCCCTCCGTCCGCCAGGAGGAGGCCATCGGTGTTGTCGATCGATGTTCCGTTGATCGAGAGCAGGCCACCCTCCGACGCCTTGAGAACGCCGTCGCTCGATTTGGGGGTGCCGCTGAGCTGCAGATAGCCGCCCGCCGCATCCGCGTCGATCGTGCCGTGATTGACCACCGGGCTGATGATCGCCCCGAATCCGCGAACCGTGTGGTTGGGTCCCTGGGTCAACGT
>WJJW01000078.1 GCA_014729455.1 Candidatus Eiseniibacteriota bacterium | reverse complement strand
CGCGCATCCGGCGCGAACCCGGCCGCCCGCAGCAACCGATCCGCTTCCGCCCGATCCCGTTCGTCGAGGAACAGCTCCGGCCGGAAACCCCGATCGGCGACTCCGAGCGCGCGCACGAGATCGAGCCGCCGATCCACCGTGTACTTCGAGCGATCCGGCGTCACGACCCGGTTGTACGCCCACCGGCGCGGCAGCCGCACCCGGAAACCGACCCGTACCGGCGCCCCCGACATCCGCGCGAGAAGGCAGCTCCGCGGCGTGCCGGAGCAATCGATCGTCCACTCCGGCCGGAGCGCCCGCAGCCGCGCGCGGACCCGCCGCCAGTCGGCGGTCGTCATCGGATCCGGAAGCGTCACGATCTCGTCGATCGCCGGATTGCCGCGCAGCACCTCCCGATTCGGCGCCTCGGTCAGAAAGAAGATCCGCCGTTCGGGCCGGTCGGCGGCGAGCGCGCGGACCAGCGGCGTGCAGAGCAGGACGTCCCCGATCCTCTTGAGCTGGATCAGGAGGACCGGGCCGGCGCCGCCCATCTACCCCTTGATGACCCCGAGCGGGCGGAGGCGGGCGACCTTGCGACTGATGCCGGAGCGTTCCATCACGTCGACGACGCGCGAGACCTCCTTGTACGCGCCCCGCATCTCCTCGGCGACGGTCGCGCGCCCCTTCGCCATCACGGTGATCCCATCGGCGGCCAGCTCGCCGATCAGGTCCCGCCCGCGGAACTTCTTCTTCGCGGCCGACCGCGACAGGACCCGTCCCGCGCCGTGGCACGTGCTTCCGAACGTCTCGGCGAGCGACCGCTCGGTCCCGACGCAGAGGAAGCTCATCGTCCCCATGTCGCCCGGAACGATCACCGGCTGGCCGACCGTCCACGGGATCGACTGCCCCCGCGGCGGGTGGGCCCGCGTCGCCCCCTTGCGATGCACGCAGAGGCGCCTCCACTTCCCGTCGATCTCGTGCTGCTCCATTTTCGCGACGTTGTGGCAGACGTCGTAGATCAGCCGGAACCCGAGGTCGCGCGGCGAGCAGCCGATCGCCTCGAGCAGCGACCGCTCCGCGAGATGCTGGATCGTCTGGCGGTTCGCCCAGGCGAAGTTCGCCGCCGCCGCCATCGCCGCCAGGTACGCCTTCCCCTCGTTCGACTCGACCGGCGCGCAGGCGAGCTGCCGGTCGGGCAGGCGGATCCCGTGCTTCTGCATCGCTCGACCGAGGACCTTCAGATAGTCGTCGCAGATCTGGTAGCCGAACCCCCGGGATCCCGTATGGATCTGGACCGCGATCTGCCCCCGCTCGACGCCGAAGGCGCGGGCGGCCTCCTCGTCGAGGATCTCATCGACGACGTCGATCTCGGCGAAGTGGTTTCCCGATCCGAGCGTCCCGATCTGCGTGACGCCGCGTTCCCGCGCACGCTCGCTCACCATCGACGGATCGGCCCCGTCCAGGCATCCCCGCTCCTCGATGTAGGGGAGATCGTCGCGGTCGCCGTACCCTTCCGCGACCGCCCATTCGGCCCCGCGGACCATCACCTTGTCGATCTCCTTGCGCTTGACTCGCGGGATCGCCCCTTCGGAGCCGACGCCGCACGGGATGTTCTGGAAGAAGCGCGCCACGACCGCGTCGATCTTCGGCCGGACCTCCTCGGCGGTCAGCAGGGTCGCGCAGAGCCGCACCCCGCAGTTGATGTCGTAGCCCACCCCGCCGGGTGAGATGACGCCCCCCTCGGCCGGATCGGTCGCGGCGACCCCGCCGATCGGGAAGCCGTAACCCCAGTGGATGTCCGGCATCGCCAGCGAGTACCCGACGATCCCGGGGAGGTGGGCGACGTTCTTCACCTGCGTCAGCCCCCCTTCGCCCTGCATCGTCCGGATCATCTCCCGATCGGCGTAGACGCGCCCCGGCACCCGCATCCCCCCGGACCGCGGGATCTCGTAGAGGGAGTCGTGGATCCGCCGGACCTCGACCGATTCCTTGTTGCTCATGGCCGGCCCCCTTTCGGCGCCTCGCGTCTAGATGTCGAAGATGACCGTCGTCCGCCAGCGCTCACGGCCGTCTTCGGTCTCGCTCCGTTCGATGCGCAGATCATGGTACGTCACCGCCTTGATGTCGGCGCGCGTCTCGTGTCGGGACGGATCGAACCGTTCCCCCACGACCCAGCCGTGCACGCCTCCCGCGTCGGCACGCTCCAGACGGAACCGCGCCGGCACGAACCGCTGCACCTCGTAGAGGTAGAGGATCTCCTGGAGCCAGGAGACCAACGCCTCCTCCACGTCGGCCGCCCCGACGGCCACCTCGCGCTCCTCGACCGGCTCCACCGACGCGGGATCCACCAGCAGGCTCGCCATTCCCGCCGCCGCGCGCTCGAACAGCCCCTCCCGCGTCGGCGCCCAGATCCGCAGGCCGACGTCGGCGGTGTGCTCGACCGGCTCGAAGCCTGCTACGGGCTCTCGTTCGAGCGGTCCCATCATTCGACCAGCATCGGGGCGCGGCGGAGGGGCCGTCAAGGCGTCCCCGCGGCGCGGTCCCGTCTGCTAAGGTCGATCCGAATCGGAATCCAGGAGGTCTTCATGAGCGAGCCGTTCCAGGCGATGATCCTCCACCGGGAGGACAAGCGGACGATCCCCTCGATCGAGTCGATCGACGAGAGTCGACTTCCCGACGGGGAGGTCGTCGTCGACGTCGCGTACTCGTCGCTGAACTACAAGGACGCTCTCGCGGTGACCGGAAAGGGGAAGGTCGTCCGCTCCTTTCCGATCGTCCCCGGGATCGACCTCGCCGGGACCGTCGTCTCCTCGACGGACCCTTCCTTCCGGCCGGGGGATCCGGTGCTCGCGACCGGATGGGGCCTCGGAGAGACGACCTGGGGCGGCTTCGCCCAGCGCGCCCGGTTGAAGGCGGGTTGGCTCGTGCCGATCCCGTCGAGGCTCGACGCGAAACGCGCGATGGCGGTCGGCACCGCCGGCTTGACGGCGATGCTCTGCGTGATGCGCCTCGAGGCGGCCGGGTTGACCGCCGAACAGGGGCCGGTCGTCGTCACGGGAGCCGGGGGAGGCGTCGGGAGCCTCGCGGCCGCGATCCTCGCCGAAGGAGGGTATCGGGTCGCAGCGGTCACGGGTCGGCCCGAGCTGGGCGATTCGCTCCGTGCCCTCGGCGTCGAGACCATCGTGCCGCGGTCCGAGATGGAGACGACGCACCGACCGCTCGAGTCACAGCGCTGGGCGGGCGGGATCGACGCGGTCGGCGGCCGGATCCTCGCCCGCGTCCTCGCCGAGACGCACTACGGCGGCTGCGTGGCGAGCTGCGGCCTGGCGGCCAGTCCCGAGATGACCGGCACCGTCCTGCCGTTCATCCTGCGAAACGTCTCCCTTCTGGGGGTCGAGTCCGTCGTGACGCCGTTCGAGACGCGCCGCGAAGCGTGGGATCGGATCGCACGCGTCCTGGCGCCGGAAACGCTCGATCGGCTCACGCGGTCCGTGTCGCTGTCGGAGGTCTCCAAGCTGGCGGAAGAGGTCCTCGCCGGTCGGGTGCACGGACGGATCGTTGTGGATCCGAGCGGCTGAGGAGTTCCCGCTCCGCCGTGCTACGATGAACACATGGACAATCGGGAGGCATACTCCGACGCGGTGATGCGGGCCGTCGAGACGCTCGGCCCCTCCGTCGTCCAGATCATCGCCACGCGCGGCGCCGCCGGACGCGACGTCCCGGCCCGGTCCGTACCGAAGTCCGCCTCGAACGTCGGCAGCGGGCTGATCATCCGCGCGGACGGGAAGATCGTCACGAACGCCCACCTCGTGCGGGACGCCGGCCGGATCCGTGTCGGCCTGCACGACGGGAGGGTCTTCAACGGACGCGTCCTCGAGCGAGACCGGCGCAACGACTTGGCGCTGATCACGATCGACGCCGAGGCGCTCCCGATCGCCCCACTGGGCTGGTCCTTCGATCTGCGCGTCGGACAGCTCGTCATCGCCATCGGCAACCCGCTCGGTCTGCGATGGACCGCGACCGCGGGAGTCATCTCCGCCCTCGGCCGCTCCCAGCGGACCGGCACCGGTCGAGTCCTCCAGGATCTGATCCAGACCGACGTACCGATCAATCCGGGCAACTCCGGCGGGCCGCTCGTCGACTCCCACGGAATGGTGGTCGGGATCAACACGGCCGCCTTGTCGCAGGTCCAGGAGGTCGGATTCGCGATCCCGATCCAGGCCGTATCCAATCTCGTCGAGGACGTGCTCGTTCACGGGCGGAAGCCCAATTCCTGGCTCGGGATCGACGGCCACCCCACGCGGATCGAACCGGAGATCATCCGGCGGTTCGCCTTGCCGAGCCACACCGGTCTCTTGATCCTCGACGTCGCCCCCGACAGCCCGGCCGCCGCCTGCGGCGCCCGGCCCCTCGACGTGCTCTGCGCTCTGCACGGACTGCCGGTGGAAACGGTCTCCCAGCTCCACAACAGGCTTCGCCGTCACGCGCCGGGCGAGGACGTGATCCTGATGCTGCTGCGTGGGGATTCCCTTCGGGATCTGATGGCCAACCTGGCCGTCTTGCCGGAGCCGTAGGCCGCGCAGGCGTCGGCTGCGCTACTGCCAGCCCGGAGCGGTATGGGAGGGCGCGACGCTCCCCGAGACCTGGGAGCGGAAGAACTCCACGTACGGACGGTCGTCCCGCACGACCAGCCCGGGTCCGATGTAGTCCCGCGCCTGCTCCGGCGACATCCAGTACGTGCCGAGGAAATCCTCGGCGCTCGGCAGGCCGGCCCAATGGAGCGCCTGCCCCAATCCCGGCTCGGAAAACCGCTCCCGGACGCGGGCGCGCAGCGTCTCGTCGACTTCCATCCCCTCGGGCATCGCGACAGCGAACATTCCACCCTGCCAGAGCGTCGTGTTGGGGAACACCTCGAGGAATGTTCGGACCAGCATCTTGTACAGCTCCGAGGGCAGGCTCGTATCGAACCACTGGCAGACGATTCCATCGGAAGTCAGCCGTGACCGGATCAGCTCGAAGTAGTCGACCGAGTAGAGGTTCGTCGCCATCGCGTGCCGCGGCGGGATGATGTCCGCCTCGATCAGGTCGTACTTCTCGTCGGTGACCAGGAGGTAGTTCCTCCCGTCGGCGAAGATCGAATGGACCCGCGGGTCCTTCCACGCTTCGAAGTTCGTCTCCCAGAAGAAACGGGCCGCCTCCCAGACACCGGGGACCAGCTCCACGACGTCGATCCGCTCCACCGTGTCGTGCTGGATCGCGGCGCCGACGGTCGAGCCTCCCCCCATCCCGATGAGCAGGACCTTGTCCGGATCCGGATGGAAGAGAAGGGGGATGTGCGCGAGCTGTCTGTGAATGTACAATCCGGTCGCCTCGTCGCTGGCCTGGATCCGACCGCTGATCAGCAAGTAGTAGTAGTCGGTTCCATCGCGCTCGCGCGCGCTGACCGTCACCATTCCCTCGGCCTCTTCCTTGTTGAACACGATCCGATGGTGCGGGAGCAGCGTGCGGAAGATCCCCCGCGTCAGCAGTCCGGGTCGGGCGATCAGGGTTCCGGCGAGCAGCAGAGCGGGAACGACCGTCGCGGCGATCGCCGCGCGCGGGAGCCGTGCGCCCGCGGCGACGAGTCCCACGCCGACGACGAGGCTGGTCATCGCCAGGAATACGAGCGTTCCCTGCGATCCCAGCCAGGGGATCAGGACGAAGCCGGCCACGAACGAGCCGACGACCCCCCCCAGGACGTTGGCGGAATAGACGTCTCCGATCCCGCGACCGAGACCGGCCAGGTTTCGCGTGTGGATCCTGCCCGCCAGCGGAACGGTCGCACCGAGCAGGGCGTTCGGGACCAGCAGGATCGCGAAGGTCGTGATCAGGATGAACAGCTCTCCGCGTCCGGGCACGAGCAGACCGAGGACTACCAGCGCCAGCAGGGTCGTTGCGCAGACGAGGATCTCGAGGAGCGCGAGCGCCCCGACCGGATTGCGGATCCGGTCGAGACGCGGAGCGATCCAGAGGCTGCCCAGCACGATCCCGAGGAGCACGCTGCAGAGCATCGCCGAGAACGCGTAGGTGCTGAAGTCGCCGAGCAGCCGGGCCGCCATGGTCGCACCCGAAGAGCTCAGGTACATCGCCAGGATCCGGGTCCAGACCACCTCGAGACCGATCGAGGCGACTCCGGACAGACCGATGCCGAGCACGACCAGCCTGGCGAGGCGAGGGGAAACGACGACGGGAGCCGGTTCGGTCCGTACCTCCGGCGCGATCGGCGGGTCGGGCATCCGGGTCCGTGCGAGCAGGAGCGCGATCACGCCGATCGCTCCGTTCACCGCGGCGGCGACCCACGTCGTCCGCTGCAGGCCGATCTCGCCGATCAGGAAGAACCCGGACAGGGCGACCCCGAGGACGGCGCCGAAGGTGTTCAGGGCGTAGAGGCCGGCCATCCCGAGGCCGGCCTGGTCGATCCGGCGGACGATCGCGCGGGTCATGACCGGCAGCGTGGCGCCCATCAGGGTGGTCGGCACGATCAGCACGAGGGCGCTCATGACGAAACGGACCAGGGACAGCGCGGTGAACGACGCCCCCATCTCCTGGTAGGAGAAGCGGTAGACGTTGTTGAGGAGGTCGAGCAGGAACGGAACGAGAAGGGCGTAGAGTCCGATACCGATCTCGATCCAGCCGTACAATGCCAGACCGGTGCGGCGGCGGTCGGCGAGCTTCCCGGCGAAGAAGCTCCCGAGGGCGAGACCGGCGAAGAACGCGGTGAGCACCGCGCTCACCGCGTACGTCGTCACCCCGAAGACGAAGGTGAGCTGACGGGTCCAGACGACCTGGTAGACCAGACCGCAGAACCCGGAGCCGAGAAAGAGGAGAAGGACGATCCAGGGGATCGTCCTGCCACGTTCAGTGCGGCTCAGCTCGTTCATCGATCCGTTTCGGGGGGCTACTCGCCTCCGGACTGGACCTGTCGGCTGAGGTAGTTCTGGGTGCCGACCGACTCGATCAGGCTGAGCTGGGTCTCGATCCAGTCGTAGTGACGCTCCTCGTCGGCGAGGATATTCTCGAGAAGCTGCTTCGAGCCGTCGTCCCCCTTCTCGGAGCAGAGGGCGATCCCTCGGTTGAGCCGGTCGATGGCGTCTTTCTCGAGGGCCAGGTCCTTCTTGAACATGTCCTCGACCTGCTTGCCGATCTTGATCTCGAAGTAGCGGCTCATGTTGGGCATCCCGTCGAGATAGAGGATCCGCTCGATCAGGATCTCGGCATGCTTCATCTCGTCGATCGACTCTTGCCGAATCTGCGTGTAGAGCGCGCTGAAACCGAAGTTCTCGCACATCTCGGCGTGGATGAAGTACTGGTTGATGGCCGTCAGCTCGGCCGTCAGAACCTCGTTCAACAGCTCGATGACCTTGTCGTCGCCTTTCATCTCTCCCTCCCGTCTCGCCCTGCGGTCTCCGTCGCAGCCGGACCAACGGCCAACGGCCGCCCCACGCGACATCCAACCGGCCGATAGTAGAGGAATCGCCCCCCGCCGGGAAGGGAGGCTCGTTGCCAATCGCGCCGGCGAACCGGTATCCTCCCCCTTGACGCCCCATCGACGGAACAGGAGCCGACGACGTGCCGACCGACCCCTCCAAGACCCTCGAGACGTTCGACAACCCCCGTCCGGAGCGGGACTACGAGATCCGCTTCGAGGCGCCCGAATTCACGTGCCTCTGTCCCCGGACCGGGCAGCCCGACTTCGCGACGATCCGGATCGTCTACGTCCCCGATCGGGCCTGCGTCGAGCTGAAGTCGCTGAAGCTCTACCTCTGGGCGTTTCGCAACGAGGGCGCCTTCCACGAAGCGGTCGTCAACCGGATCCTCGATGATCTGGTCACCGCCCTCGCACCCCGCCGGATGACGGTCGAAGGGGACTTCTTCGTCCGGGGCGGGATCCATACAATCGTCCGGGCGACGCACCCGTAGCACGCGCCGGTTCGGCGCGAAGGAGAGCATCATGAGCCCCCAGCGTATCGGCATCAGCGCGGCGGCGGCCGTTCTCGTGGTCGCGACCGTCGCCCCTTCCGCGGCCCAGCAGTCGACCCGGCTGCTCTGGTACTCCTTCGGGGTCGAGAACGTCGTTTCCGTCGCCTGGACCGAGGATCTCGACGGCGACGCGACGCCCGAGATCCTCTTCGAGTCCTACGACGCGGGGGCGCCCGCGGAGGATCACCTCTTCGCGATCAGCGGCCGCTCGGAGGGTCTCGGAACCGTCGTCTGGTCGGCTCGCCCCCTCGGCGGCCCCTCGAACAGCGGCGGCTACGGCGAGTACTGCCTCGCCGTCGCTCCCGACCTCACCGGCGATCAGACGCGCGACGTGCTCTACGGCGCCGCCTGGGGAAACCGCTCCGCGTTCCTGCTGGACGGCACGAGCGGGGAGACCGCCTGGAGCTTCGACACGTACGAAGACAGCCCGCCGGTCCCACCCACCTCCGGCTGGGTCTACTCCGTCGCTTCGCTCGGCAACGACCTCACCGAAGACGGCCGCGACGAGGTCCTCTTCGCGGTCGGCAGCGAGAACGACGGCGTCTACCTCGCCGACGGCGCGACCGGCGAGATCCTCTGGCGGCTCCAGGGAGCCGACGCCTTCGGCTTCGTGGCTTCGATCGACGACGTCGACGGCGACGGGATCCGTGACGTCCTCGCCCTGCAGATCGACAACTACCCGGAGGTGTTCGTGCTCAGCGGCGCCGGCGGGGAGGGGGGGAACGCGGAAGTCGTCTGGAACCGCTCGCTCCCCGGGTCTCCTTGGGGCGCGTGCACGATCGACGTCCCCGGAGAGGAGCGGGCGACGCTCGTCGTCGGCTGCTGGGACAATCAGCTCCACGGCTTCGACGCGGCCACCGGCGCCCCGCGCTGGGACGGCAACGTCGGCTCCTACGTGATGCGGGTCGTGCCGATCCGCGACGTCGACAATGACGGGATCGACGACCTCGCCGTCGGATCCTGGGGATTCGCCGGGCGGATCCATAGCGGCGCCGACGGATCGACGATCTGGGCGACGCCGGTCGGAGACGACTGCTGGACCTGCGATCCGGTCGACGACACCAACGGGGACGGGATCGACGACCTCGCCGTCGGATCCTTCAACGGACGCGCCTACCTCATGGACGGCGCGACGGGAGCGATCCTCTGGAGCTACTCGGTGGGTGACAAGATCCTGACGATCCGCGGGGTCCCCGATCTGACCGG
>WJJW01000077.1 GCA_014729455.1 Candidatus Eiseniibacteriota bacterium | reverse complement strand
TCGTCGGGGCGTTCCGCGACGACGAGGGGGCCGCGCCGGTCGAAGGGGAGCGGGATCTGGGGCCGTTCGCGCGGCTCGAGTCGGTCGCGCGCGTGGAGAACCTCGACCGGATCCTGATCGCGCTGCCGGCCTCGCGCTCCGCCGAGATCGCCGAGGCTGCGGCCGCGTGCCGGCGGATCGACCTCGACTTCGACCTGGTTCCCGACCTGGGGTTCCCGTTCCGCGGCGGGATCCTCCTCGAGGAGGTGGCCGGGCTGCCCGTGATCCGTCCGCGCCCGCTTCCCCTGGCCGGGTGGAACGGGGTGGTCAAGCGGACGGTCGATCTCGTGGGCTCTTCGATCCTGCTTGTGCTGCTGTCACCGGCGATGCTCGCCTGCGCGCTGGCGGTGAAGGTCGGTTCCCGCGGTCCCGTCCTGTACCGGCAGGAACGGATGGGACGGGACCGGCGGGTCTTCGAGATCCTCAAGTTCCGATCGATGCGGATCGATGCCGAGCAAGAGAGCGGACCGATCTGGGCGCGTCCCGGCGATCCGCGGCGCACCGTGGTGGGGGAGTTCCTGCGGACCTGGAGTCTGGACGAGCTGCCCCAGCTCTGGAACGTCTTTCGCGGCGACATGAGCCTGGTCGGTCCCCGGCCGGAGCGGCCGCACTTCGTCGAGCGGTTCCACGAACGGGTGCCGAACTACTTCGGCCGCCATCGGATCAAAGCGGGGCTGACCGGCTGGGCGCAGGTGAACGGGCTGCGCGGCGACGTGCCGATCGAGGAGCGTACGCGTTACGACCTCTACTACATCGAGAACTGGTCGATCTGGCTGGATCTCCGCATCCTCTTCCTCACGCTGCGGACGGTCGTCACGCATCGCGGCGCTTGAGCGGACCCGAACCCGCGCGGCGTGCTCTCCTCTTGCACGCCGCCGCCGGCCAGCGCGGTCGCGGTCGGGCAGCGACGGCACGGACGAGGCGAGCGCGCAGGTTCGTTCCACAACCCGAGGAGGCCGACCATGAACGACGCCAGGCTGCTGCCGCTCTTCGGAATCTGCTTCTACTGTCTCACCTCGGTCGGGTATGGCGACGGATGGGAGATCACGGCGATCGAGACCCATGGCTCGACGGGCGACTACACGAGCATCGCCGTGGACAGCTCCAACCAGTCGCACGTTTCCTACGAGTACAGCTGCTTCGAGAACCTCTGCGACGCCCGTTCCGTGCCGCCGGCAACGGCCGCCGAGATCGTGAGGCTGGCTCCGGGGTCCTACCTGGTCGAGCTTCGGGCCGGCGGGTTCCGGGACGCCGGCTGGCTGATCGTCCGCTAGGGATCGGAGGAAGGGCTCCGGCGGGCGGAACGAGATCCGCGCGCGGAGGGCCCGGCGGCCGGACCCTCCCTCGTTGCAGGTTCCGCCGGACTGCCGTACGCTCAACCGATCCATTTGATGCTTCACGGGGCGAGGATCCGGGGCGGCCGCGCGGCCGTCCCGCGAGCCGCCATCCCCGGGAAAGGAGCAATCGGCAGCTTTGATGACGGCATCGCCCGATTCGGTGCGCATCGTGGAGGTGGGCCCGCGGGACGGGTTGCAGAACGAGGCGACGGTCCTGCCGACGGAAGCGAAGATCGTCTTCCTCGAGAAGCTCGCGGAGACCGGGCTGCGCGAGATCGAGCTCGGCAGCTTCGTCAGCCCCCACTGGGTCCCGCAGCTCTCCGACTCCGCGGAGGTCGCCCGCCGCCTGCCCCGGCGTGAGGGGATCCGGTACACGGCGCTGGTTCCGAACGAGCGGGGCATGTGGCGCGCGATCGAGGCGGGGGTCGAAAGCGTCGCGGTCTTCACCGCCGCGACCGAGTCGTTCAACCGCAAGAACACCAACGCCGGGATCGAGGAGTCGTTCGACCGGTTCCGACCGGTGTTGGAGCTCGCGGCGGAACACGGGATCCGCGTGCGCGGGTACGTCTCCACGGCGTTCCACTGCCCCTTCGAGGGGCCGGTCCGGGCCGAGGAGCCGGTTCGCGTGGCGGAACGCCTGTTCCGGCTGGGCGTCGAGGAGGTCTCGATCGGCGACACGATCGGGATGGCGACTCCGCCCGAGGTCCGGGCGTTGTGCGAGACGGCGGCGTCCCGGCTCGACTTCGCCCGGCTCGCCTTCCACTTCCACGACACCCGGGCGACCGGACTCGTCAACGTGATGACCGCGATGGAGCGCGGGGTCCGCATCTTCGACGCGGCCGCGGGCGGTCTCGGTGGCTGCCCGTACGCCCCGGGCGCGGGCGGGAACCTCGCGACCGAGGATCTCGTCTACCTGCTCGATGGCCTCGGGATCGAGAGCGGCGTCGATCTCGACCGGGTCGTGGAGGCATCGATCTGGATCGAGGAGGCGGTACGGCATCCCCTGCCATCGAAGGTGTACATCGCCACGCGTGCGAGCCGTACGGGCGCCGGCCTTGACCGGCGGCGGAGCCGGGACCTACCGTCCCGGCGAACGGGAAGCTGAGGGAGCCGGCGGCCCGCAGTCGACGCCGCGGCTCCGAGGAGGTCCGAACCATTGGCCAAGCGGGACTACTACGAAGTTCTCGGCATCGAGCGCAACGCCTCCGCCGAAGAGATCAAGAAGGCCTACCGCAAGCTCGCCCTGGCCAACCACCCCGACCGCAATCCGGGCGACAAGGCGGCGGAGGAGCGATTCAAGGAGGCG
>WJJW01000076.1 GCA_014729455.1 Candidatus Eiseniibacteriota bacterium | reverse complement strand
CGCCGAAGCGGTCGCCGCCGTCCTCGGAGCGGTCGAACTCGATCCCGCGCGGGCCGGACCAGGCGACGTAGACGCGGCTGTCGGGTCCCACGGCGGGCACGGCCCCCTCGACGGTGTCGTCCGAGTCGACGGCGTCGCCGCCGCGATCGCTGATCCGCAGCGGCTCGGAGAAGGTGACGGCCCGGTCCCGCGACCGGGCGATGTAGATCCAGGTGCTGTCCTCGGGGGCTCCGCTCCCGTAGTCGGTGAACCGGGTCCAGCCCACGTAGAGGCTTCCGTGGTGCGGGCCTCCCGACCAGTCGGCGACGAGATACGACTTGTCCTCGAACGGGACCGCTCCGTCGTGCTCGACGATCGCCGTCCCGGCGGGCCACCAGGTCGTGCCGCCGTCGGTCGAGCGGTTGACGAAGATGCCGGAGTGGGACCAGATGCCGATGTAGGAGTAGTAGACGTTCCCCTCACGGTCGAAGACGACGGCCGGGTCCCCGAGATCGTACGGATCGGGGAGCGTCCCCTCCGACCAGATCCCTCCTCCGTCGCTCGAGACGTAGTACCGGCACGGCGGCGTCTGGGCGGCTCCCACGAGGTTCTCGGGATCGGCGGGGTTGATCCCGATGGAGGTCTCCTCCGGGCTGTTCGATTCCGAATCGACCCGGACGTTCGGGAACGGCTGGGCGCCGGCGGCGAGCGCGGCGCAGATCAGGCAAGCGGCGGACGAGAGCGCGACCCGCATGCGACCTCCCTCCCTTCAACCCGGCGGGGCAAGAGGGCCCGCACCCATTCTAGCCGGTCGCGGTCTCCGTGTCCCGGTCGGCCGGAGGCGGACCCGCTCAGCCGTCCTCGCGCTCGCCCAGCAGCCGGTCGCGTTCCAGCAGGTGCTCTTCGAACTGCTCGATCGCCGCCTCGAGGGTCTCGAGGCGGATCGCGGGCGCCGATTGCGTCGCGGCGAGTCCTTGACGGTGGGCCCACGCCTCGATCCGCTCGAGGTCCTCGAACAGGATCAGGTCGATCTCCAGGATCGCGTCGAGTCGGGAGTCGTCGAGCACGACCCGCGCGAAGGGGGCTGCGGACCCGGCCGGTCGGTATCGCACCGCGGCGACGGATCGATCGAGGAGGCGTTGCACCGCCGCGGCCTGCTCGAGCAGCGCGCGCGCCTCCTCTTCGGCGGCCCGCTCGGCGAGTCCGTCGAGGGATCCCCGGATCACCTCGATCCGGCGGAGGAGCTGGTAGCGGAATCGGGCGTCCTCGTTCCGCCTGCGAGCCGGGTCCTTGTAGCCGACCGCGGTCGATACGAGATAGGAGAGGTTCTGGAGGAATCGCAGTCCCGAGGGACGAGAACCACCGTCCATTTGGATTCCCTCCGAGTCGGGGCGCCTCGCCGGCGATTCCGCCGGGGTCGCCGTCCCGTCGCGTTCTGCAAGGATCGCTTCGTCTCGGTCTGCTCTCTGCACGCACGGGGAGCGGGCTCCCTGGAGCGGGCGGGACGCGAATCCCGAGAGATGCGAGATCCTTGCGGACCGGAGCGCGTGGGATCCGTCGGATCTCAGGATCGGACTCCCTGCTCGCCGTGGACGACTTGCAAGCCCCGTGCCATCTTCTTAGATTCGTTGCCTCGGAGGTTCGATGGATCGTCATCCCCAGATGCCGGGCGGCCCGCCGCCCCGCGCCCTCCTCGCGTTGCGGGAGACCGCCGAGGCGCGGCGGGTCGCTTCGATGCTGGAGAAAGAGGGGATCGAGGCGGTGCTCGTTCCCGACGACGTCGCCGGCTACAACCTGCTCGAGACCGAGCAGGTCGACATCCTGATCTGCGAGACGCGGGCGGCGCGGATCGAGGGGCTGCGTCTCCTCCGTGTCGCGCGGATGCGGAATCCGGACGTCTGCGCGATCCTGATCGCCGGAGCGCCGCAGGTCGATCTGGCCACACGCGCGCTCGAGGAGGGGGCGCACGACTTCCAAACGCGGCCGCTGAATCTCGAGAAGATCCAGGCGGTGGTCCGACGCGGGTTGGAGACCCAGCGGCTGGTCGGCGAGGTCCACGAGCTGGCCCGCCGGCTCGATCGGAAATTCGGGTTCCGCAATCTCATCGGAAGCTCATCGGCGATGGCGCGCGTCTTCAACCGCGTGCTCCAGGTCTGCGGGATGGAGAGTCCCGTATTGATCCTCGGGGAGTCCGGCACGGGGCGGGAGCTCGTCGCCACCGCGATCCACCAGAACAGCCCGCGACGAACCGGCCCGCTCGTCCGGCTCGATTGCGAGGGGCTCGAGTCGGGCGTGCTCGAGAGGGAGCTCTTCGGGGGACCGGGATCCGGAGCGGGACGATCCCGCGCCGGGCGGATCGAGCTCGCGGAGTCGGGCACGCTGATCCTCGACTCGGTCGACTCGCTGCCGGAGCCGGCGCAGCGGAGGCTCGTCCGGCTGCTGCGGGACGGGGAGTACGAGCGGACCGGCGGAGGCCGGACGCGCCGGCCGGACGTACGGCTGCTCGCGGTCGCTCCGCCCGATCTGCGACAGCGCGTCGGAGAGGGGCGCTTCCGCCGGGATCTGTTCGATCACCTCCGCGCCGTCACGATCGAGATGCCGGCGCTGCGTCACCGGAAGCGCGACATCCCACTCCTCGTGGACCACTTCCTGCAGGAGGCCGCCCGGGAGAGCGGCCGAGAGGTCGACGGCGTGCAGCCGGTCGTCATCGATCGTCTCGTCCGGTATCCGTGGCCGGGGAACGTCCGGGAGCTGAAGGGGGTCGTGCGGGCGATGGTGCAGAGCGCATCGCCGGAGGGACCGATCGACGTGGCCGATCTGCCGGCGGAGATCCGGGAGGGGACCGGACGGAACGACAACGAGATCCGGATTCCGATCGGGCTGCGGCTCGCCGAGATCGAGCGGAGGGTCATCGAGGCGACGCTCCGGCGGACGGGAGGGGACCGGGCGGAGACGGCCCGGATCCTCGGCGTCGGCCTGCGGACCCTCCAGCGTCGGCTCGCGGAGTACGGGATGGTCCGACGGCGCCCCCCGGCGGGGGACTGAGGATGCCGATCTGGCCTACGGGAGGATGGTCTCGCGGGGTCGGTTAGCGGATCTCAGGGGAGATCCGGCGGCATCCGAGCAGCCAGAAGTGCCAGGTTGGCACTACGCTTCAAATCGAAACGCCCCCCTTCTCCAGCCGTCACCGCGGATCGGCGCGAATTGCCTATGGGGTAGTCCGTTAGCCGACTTCGGGCCGCATCCTCCCGCTGCCGCATTGTGGCACGCCTGGCGGCGCTGTCCGGCGGAATCGGAGCCCCCTATGGAAGGGGCGCCTCTCCAACTCGAAGAATAAAATGAGTTATAAGCTCAAGCCAGCACCGGCACGAAGCTTGTAATGGTCTCTCACGACCGGGGGTCCCGTGCGACGCGCGCGGGACGATCCCTGATTGGACTCGATTCGCAATCGTCCAATTTCGTCGAACGGAAACAGGAACACGATCCGCGGGCCCGGAGGGCGCCGCGTCGAGCAAGGAGGAAGGGAATGACGCTGAAGATCCGTCCCCTCGGGGATCGTCTGCTCGTCAAGCGTCTGGAAGAGGCTGAGCAGTCCCGCGGTGGGATCATCATCCCCGACACGGCGAAGGAGAAGCCGATGCAGGGCGAGGTGATCGCGTGCGGACCCGGCCGGACCCTCGAGGACGGAAAGCTGCAGAAGCTGGAGGTCAAGAAGGGCGACCGGATCCTGATGAGCAAGTACGCCGGGACCGAGGTCAAGATCGAAGGCACGGATTATCTGATCCTCCGCGAGGACGACGTCCTCGGGATCATCGAGAAGTAACGGAGCGCTCGCGCGTCCCGATAGGTTTTCGTACTTGCGAAGGGAGGCACTGATCGATGCCTGCAAAGCAGTTGATCTTCAAAGCTGAGGCACGCCAGAAGATTCTCGAAGGCGTGGAGATTCTCTCGAAGGCCGTGAAGGTGACCCTCGGTCCCCGCGGCCGCAACGTCGTGCTCGACAAGAAGTGGGGCAGCCCGACGATCACCAAGGACGGCGTCACCGTCGCGAAGGAGATCACGCTCGAGGAACCCTACCAGAACATGGGCGCCCAGATGCTGCGCGAGGTCGCGAGCAAGACGAGCGACATCGCCGGCGACGGGACCACCACCGCCACGGTCCTGGCGGAGGCGATCTTCCGCGAGGGGCTGCGCAACGTCACGGCCGGCTCCAACCCGATGCACATCAAGCGCGGCATCGAGAAGAGCGTGACGGCGGTCGTCGAGGACCTGCGCAAGCTCTCCAAGGAGGTCAAGGACCGGGCGCAGATCATGCAGGTCGCCTCGATCTCCGCGAACGGCGACACCGAGATCGGCAACATCATCGCCGACGCGATGGACAAGGTCGGCAAGGACGGCACGATCACGGTCGAAGAGGCGAAGAGCATGGAGACGACGCTCGAGCTGAAGGAGGGGATGCAGTTCGACAACGGCTATCTCTCCCCGTACTTCATCACCGACAAGGAGAGCATGGAGGTCGTCTTCGAGAACGGATACATCCTGATCCACGAGAAGAAGAT
>WJJW01000075.1 GCA_014729455.1 Candidatus Eiseniibacteriota bacterium | reverse complement strand
GGCAGGCAGCGCACGTGAGCGAGTCCTCGCGTTCTTCCGACCGGTCGATCTGGAGGTCCCCCTTGCAAACCGGACAGACCAGCATCCGCAAACGTTCATCGGTCCACATCGCTCCTCTCCTGGTGAGACGGCCGCGGCGCCACGATCAACGGTACCAGCACGTTTCGTCGCCGGTCAACGCGGCCGGCCTTCCCCCGTTCCCGCCACCGCGGGGGTCGGTTCCCTCTCCGGATCCGCGCCCTCGTCGCGGAACCATCTCCAGCGGAGCAGGCGCGGGGAGATCCAGCGAACGCTCACCGCGTCGGCGGCCAGCACGTAGGCGAGGGCCAGCAGGAGATCGACGATGTAATGGTGGTTCAGGTAGACGGCCGAGCCCCACACCCCCAGCGGATAGATCGCGACGACCAGCGCCCGGGCGCCGAGCCGGCGGAGCGCGTGGATCAGGATCAGCACCGGAAAGGCGCCGTGGAGCGAGGGGATCGCGGCGAACTTGTTCGGGTTCAGGTGACGATAGACGCTCTCGAACAGCGGGATCCCGATCCACCGGTCGGTCGCGACGAGGTTGCCGGCGCCGTCGCCCTTGAAGCTCGCCTCCGGTTGGATGAACCCGAAGTCGCGGACGTACCAGGGCGGCGCCGCGGGGTAGAGGAGATAGGTGGCGAAGCTCACCCAGGTCGTCAGGGAGAACGCCACGATGAAGCGGACGAACGCGGCCCGGTCGCGCAGCGTGTGCCAGAAGACCCAGGCCAGCACGAGCGGGGCCGCCATGTGCATGGCGTAGAAGCCCGAGGCCGTGGCGTCGAGCACGGATCGCAGTCCCGTTCCCGCGATCTGCTGCCTCCATTCCAGCAGCGCGAAGCTCGGGATCGTTCCGCCGGCGAGCCAGCCGAACAGGTCCAGCTCGAGGACGAAGGGCGCGAGGATGTGGATCCGTCCGGCCAGGTCGTCGGCGATCCCCCGCATGAAGTCGTAGGCGATCCAGAGGGCGATGAACGGGCTCCAGTCGACCAGGAAGCGACGCGCGTTTCCGAGCACCAGCGCGACGACGAGCAGGGAGAGGAAGGCGTGATCCGGCCGCACCTTCATCATGTTGTCGATCTGGATGAAGTAGACGACGACGAGAAACAGGACGGCCGCGCGCCAGAGGATCCTCCGATCGGCGCGGGGGGTTCGGGCGGGTGCCTCCACTCGGTCAGGAACCTTCGGCGAAGACGCCCATCTTCCGGTAGAGCTCCCTCCGCTGCCGGAGCAGATCGTCGGTGGAGAGAGCCGAGAGCCGTTCGAGACTGGTTCGGATCTCCTTGCGCAGCGTCTCGGCCATCGCGGGGGGGTCTCGGTGGGCGCCGCCGAGAGGTTCCGGAACGATCCGGGAGATCACGCGCAGCTTGGCGAGATCGGGCGCGGTCAGACGAAGCGCCTCCGCCGCCGTCTGCGCCTTCGCCTGGTCCTTCCAGAGGATCGCGGCGCACCCCTCCGGGGAGATCACCGAGTAGATCGCGTTCTCGAACATCAAGACCTCGTCGCCGAGCGCGAGGGCGAGCGCCCCGCCCGATCCCCCCTCGCCGATCACCAGGACGAGGATCGGCGTCCGGATCGACGCCATCCGCAGGAGGTTGAAGGCGATCGCCTCCGCCTGGCCGCGCTCCTCCGCGCCGATCCCCGGGTACGCCCCCGGCGTATCGATGAAGCAGAGGATCGGATTCGCGAACTTCTCGCCGAGCTGCATGATCCGGAGCGCCTTGCGGTATCCCTCCGGATGCGGCATCCCGAAGTTGCGGCGCAGATTCTCCTTCGTGTTCCGCCCCTTCTGGTGGCCCACGACGACGACGGGGCGTCCTTCGAACCGTGCGATCCCGGCCACGATCGCCGGATCCTCGGAGAAGCGGCGATCCCCGTGCAGCTCCACGAAGTCGGTGAACAGGCGGCCGACGTAGTCGAGGGTATAGGGACGGCGCGGATGCCGGGCGATCTGGACGCGCTGCCAGGAGGAGAGGTTCGCGTAGACCTGGTCGCGGACCTTCGCCGCCCTCTCCTCGAGGTTCCGGAGCTCCTCGCTGAACTCCAGATTCTCCTTGTCCGCGAACGCTCTCAGATCCTCGATCTTCTGCTCGAGCTCGATGATCGGCTTCTCGAACTCGAGCCAGCCGGTTTCCATTCCCCTCCTCCGCACCGACGGCAGAATCGGTCGACGCCCTATGACGATCCGCCTCGGAGGGCGCGCAGCACGACCCTACGGGCGGGCATGCAGAAGGTATCAGCGGCCGCGGGCGGGGTCAACGCGCCATCCCCCGGGGAGGACGGCCCGTCCCCGGCGGTCCCGGAGCATGCCAAGTGCAAATCGGTCGAGCCGGCTTTGCAACTTGCCCGAGTGTTCCCGGCGCGCCGGGCGGAACGAAGCACGACATCGACGCCCGCGCGACGGGGGGAAACGACGCATGGTGGGGCGTCCCCGCATTGGTCCGCCGCCAATGCACGCAAATGCGACGGATACGCGGCTCGGATCCGCCCCGGGATCCGGGGAATCTCCCCCGTTTCGCGGCGGCACGCGGTTTCCTCTCGAATCGCGGGGATCGGCACATCCCTTGCATCTGCTTCCGCCGGACTGCGGATCAGTCGTCGACATCCGACGCCGATCGACCCGCGCACCGATTGTGAAGGAGGACCAGACCATGTCCATTCCCTGCAAGCTCCGTTACTCGATCGCCCTGCCGTTCGCGATCGCGGTGTTGGTCTTCGCCGGTTGCAGTAGCGACGAGGCCAGCGCTCCGCTCAGCATGAACCCTCTCGACGAGGTTCCCCCGCTGGCGCCCGCGGACGTCGAGGTGACGAAGACTTACGCGACGAAGTTCCTTCTGGATTGGGAGAGCAACACCGAGCCCGACCTGGCCGGCTACCGGGTCTACCTCTACTCCCCCGATCCCGACCGCGCGCAGTCATACCTGCTGCTGAACAACCAGGGGCTGTTGAACCGCTCGCAGATGATCATGGCCGGGGAGTCCGGAGCGACCTACATCTTCCGGGTGACCGCGGTCGACGGCAGCGGAAACGAGGGGGCCTGGAGCCCGATGTACGAGTTCCAGTTCAGCCCCTCCGACGCGCAGGAGGAAGGCGAGACGCGACTGCCGGATGAGGACATCCCGCCGGACGGTGAGGGCGGAGAGGTCCACGAGCCGCCGTACGACGAGATGACTCCTCCCGGCCGGTAGCCGGGATCCGGATTCGTCTCCGCGAGTTGCGCGGGGGGCGTCGCGAAGGGGTTCCGCGGCGTCCCCCGCTTGACCGTTGCCGGCGCACGGCCTAGATTCCGCCCCATGAAACCCGACCGGCCGGCGACCGAAGAGGAGCTGCGGGCGCGCCTGATTCAGGTGATCCTGCGGCGCTCCTTCCGGCGCGGTCGCTTCCAGCTCTCCAGCGGAGCGTGGAGCGACTACTACCTCGACCTCCGACGCACCACTCTCGACCCGGACGGGCTCGCCGCCGCGGTGGCGCTCCTGGCCCCTCTCGTCGCCGAGTGCGACGCGGACGCCGTCGGCGGACCGACCATCGG
>WJJW01000074.1 GCA_014729455.1 Candidatus Eiseniibacteriota bacterium | reverse complement strand
CGCCTAGGTTGACGCGGTAGATCTCCTCCTCCCACCGCGTCTCGAGATCGGGCGTGAAGGCGTAGAGCCGGCCGTTGTCGAAGCCGCCGTTGGTGACGTAGACGTTGCCGTCGGCGTCGATCGCCATCCGCGGCTGCATGGGGTAGTCGAGGCCGATCCCGACCGAGCGGTCCAGCTCCGCGCCGGTGTCCGGATCGAGCCGGAGCACCTCCAGGTCGCGCGAGTAGCTGTAGATCGTGCCGTCGGGACCGATCCCGAACGAGGCGAACGGGACGTAGCCGAGCGGGGTCCGCCACTTCTCGACGAGCGCGGCGCCGGTGTCCTCGAGGGCGACGAGGTAGTCGGTCGACGGGTTGTTCTGCGTGCGCGGCGCGTAGACGGTCCCGTCGGGGCCGCAGAACAGGCCGAGCTGCTGGACGTACCCGCCCGAGATCGCCGCGCTCGAATACAGCCGCGCGCCCGCCTCGACGTCGATCGCCGTCACCTTCGGTCCGCTCGCCGTCGGCTCCCAGATGTAGCCGCGGTCACCGACGACGGCCACCGACAGTCCGTTGCTGCTCGGCGTCGACCGCGGCACGCTCCAGACGGTCGTTCCGTCGGTCTGCTCGATCCGCACGACGGAGTCCCAGTTGCCGACGATCAGGTCGCCGTCGGCGGCGAACGAGGCGCTCTCGGTCGTCGCCTCGTCGATCCGCTCCTCCGACCGCCAGAGGATCGATCCGTCGGCGGGATCGAGCGCGTACAGGTACCCCGGCTGGTTCTCGCCGCCCGCCCGCGTGGCGTAGACCTTCCCGTCCCGAATCGCCGAGACCCGGCTGCGCCACTCGTCCGGTTCCTCGAACGGGAGCTGGACGGCCCAGGCCTCCTCGCCGGTCACGAGATCGTGCGCCACGATCCAGGTCCCGGTCGGGATCGTGAACGACTGGATCCGCGGGGCGATGAAGAGCCCTTCGCCGGCGACCCCCTGCTGGGAGACGATCGCCGGGCGGCTTCCCTCCCAGAGCAGGTCCGGCGCCTCCGGGCCGACCTCGGGCGAGAGGCCGGTCCGGGCGGCGTCCCGGCCGACCCCGGTGTTCCAATCGGATGCAACGGCCGGCTGCGCGATCGCCGCCGCGATCGCGAGGATGCACAACAAGCGCATGATGCCTCCCTATCGTAGAACGACCGTCGTCGCGGTCGCCGTTCTCCCCTCTGCGCCGAGCTTCACGTAGTACACGCCGCTGGGCAGGGTCCGCCCGGCCGCGTCGGTTCCGTCCCAGGTCCAGCTCTGCTCGCCGGCCCCGCGCTCGGCCAGGCGTCGCGCGAGGACCCGCCGGCCGGCCGGATCATAGATCGCCACCTCCACCGGGGCGGCGCGCTCCAGCGAGAACAGCAGGTCGACCCCGCCGCCGGGCAGGCTGCGGATCCCGCGAATGCCGAACTCCGCGGCGGGATCGGGCTCCTCGACCTCGGCCGGATCGAGGACCAACCCCTCGAGCGCGACGGTCGCCAGCGGCTCGTCCGGATCGTTCGTCGTCAGCTCGAGCGTGCCTTCATACGTTCCCGGCATCCCGGCCCGGAACGTCACCTCCAGCTCGACGACCCCGCTGTCGGCCGGGACGAAGAAGTGCTCCCGGTCCGCCGAGAACGCCGGATCGGTCGAGGCGACGCTGCGGATCGAGAGCGGATCCGCGCCGAGATTGACCACCGGCAGGCTCCAGGTCTTCTCGTAGAGCGGCGGGACCATGCCGAAGTCGTGCGCCTCCTCGGGGAGGAAGACGTCCGGCGCGACGGAACCGGCGATCGTGCAGAGCATCTCCTCGCTGGCGACGTTTCCGCCGATGTCCTCTGCGGTGATCGTCACCCAGTAATCGCCGGAATCGAACTCGTCGGTCCGCCAGGAATAGTTCGCGTCCCCGGTCTCGACGAACCCGTCGCCGTCGGTGTTCGTGACGATCATGTAGAAGATCCGGTCGTCGTAGTCCCCCTGGGTCTGCAGCGGATACTGGGTGCTGTAGATCACCGAGACCGTGTTGTCGGACGGGATGTGGCCGGTGAAGGTCGCCCCGTTCGTCGTCGGCACCGACTGCTCGGCGCCGTCGATCCGGTAGGTCAGCTTCCACGGCTGCAGCCTCCACTGGGACAGGCCGACGACGTCGTAGACGCGGGTGATGATGTCGACGTCCCCGGTCAGGCTCGTCGGATCGAGGATCGTGCTGGTCTGGTTTCTACGGAAGGCGAAGATCCGCCCCTCGTGGGTCGTCTCGAAGACGGGCGGATCCGGATCGCCGTTGGGCACCATGAACTCGAGCGGATTGTCGACCGCCTCGTACCATCCCCACGGGTAGCCGCCCGACCCGATCACCTTGTTGAAGTGGACGTGGTGGAACGCGGAGACCGGCCAGTACGCCACGGTGCCGATGTAGTCGTTCGTGTCGACCTGATCGCCGATGTCGTACTGGAACGTCGTCGAGTTGATGTGCCAGTACAGCCAGCCGTCCCCGCCGGAGACCGGCTCGCCGATCATGATCCCGCTGTAGTACGGCTGGTTGTAGGTGAGGTGGGTCACCGTCCCGTCGGAGACGGAGTAGCAGTCCACCGGCCCGGACGGGGTGACCAGGTCGATCCCGTCGTGGTAGTACGGGCTCCCGCCGTAGTTCTGGTACTCGCCGAAGTGGTTTCCGAGGCCGTGCGTCTGGTCGAACGGCATGTACGGCCACGGCTCGGCGCCGGTCGTCCCGGCCGTTCCCGCGATCAACAGGAACAGCAGCGCAATCACCGGCAACAGGATCTTGATGCTCTTCATCGTTGCCTCCCGGTTCATGGCAGCACCACCCGGTGGATCGACCGGCGCGTCGTCACGACCGCGCTTCCGCCGCCGGCGTCGAGAAGGACCGTCGGCGTCCAGATGTTCCAGACGGGGAACTCCATCGCGGCGAAGTGGACCAGGCCGCCGCCTGAGTCGTAGAAGCGGACCTCCCCGGACGGATGGCGCCGCTCGATCGGGATCTCCCGGCCCAGCTCG